>CAJBPC010000201.1 GCA_903957405.1 uncultured bacterium
AATCGAAGGATCATGGGGTATGGGATTTACACGTGATATAACTGATTGCCATGGTTCGTTATTGTGTGAATGGTTCTTTCATGCCCTCTTCCCTGTCAGCTTCCGGATGCGCATGCGTCCCTGCTGCATACCCGCTGGCGACAGTACTGTGACGCTTTGGATGTCAGCATCAAAAAGGCCGGATTCCAACAGATATTTCGAAATCACTTTCGACCGGTCAAGGTTCTGCTGGACATAAGCGAGGGCGTTTGACTGAAGGCTTTTGCCCTGCTCCGGCTCGCGGTGCAGCAGGGTGATCGCGTCAAACAAACGCTCGGCCCCACAGTCGGGCACAAGCAGTCCGGCCCGCAATTCCTGCACCAGCTGAAACAAATGGCTTCCGGGTTCAGCGGTGACCAATGCCAGACCTCCAGCCGCCCATATGTTCGCCAACTTGCTCGGCAGGAACAGCTCCGACCGGGTATCGCGCTGGATGACCAGATGCAGCCATGCATGGTTCAGCATCTGGTTATACGCCTCTACGGGCTGAAGCGGGATGAACTGTAGGTTGTCAAGCCCCTGCGAGGATGCCTGCCGCATGAGTGCTTCGCAGTAGGGCCCTGATCCCGAGACAACGAAATGCAGCATAGGTAAGGCTGAGGATGCCTGCCGGGATACCTCGAGCAAGGCATCAACCCCCTGCTTCTCTCCGATGGCTCCGCTGTAGAACACGATCTTCCTGTCGGTAGGAATGCCAAGATCGCGCAGAATTTTCCGGTCAGGAATCCGGGGATGGATGCAGTCCATATCGACCCAGTTGGGCAGGATCAGCAGTTTCCGGAAACTGACCGGCTTCGACTGGAGCCGATGAAACATCCCTTTCGAAATGGTGCTCACAACATCCGCTTTGCCGAGCAGGTATGCTTCCGATTTTTTGAGAAGCACCAATAACCAACGGGCACGGATCATCCCCAATGCTTCTGCCGCATCGACCTGGAGGTCCATGATGTGCATCACCAAAGATGCCTTTCGATGCCAAAAACGATACCAACAGGCCACAAATCCACTCAGTAAGGATGGCATGGCGGTATAGACGATGTCGTACTTGCGCCCCCTGAGCAGCAATGCCGTCACGGCGATGAATGATGTGAGCAGGAAACTGAGGTCTTGCAAGATGCGCCTGAAAGGGGTCGGCAGAGATGGAACGTATATCGGACAACGAATGACCTTGGCGCCAGCGACCTCTTCGATCCTGAACCGGTACCTTTCGCTTCCATGACCAACCTTCCATTGAGGATACCAGGGATAGGTGGTGACGACATCCACAGGATGGCCGTATCCCACGAGGGAAGCACCGAATTCACCGGTGTATTTGCCGATACCGGTCAGCTCTGGGCTGTAATTAATGCCGATGATCAAGACCTTTTTAGGGCTCATGGTAGGGTAAGGATTGGGCAACCGGAAGCTGCCAAGACTATAACGACGCATATGGCAATATTATCGTGCAAGTCCCCTAAAAAAAAATATCCGAGCCCCTCTTTTGGCCCGTTTACAACGTATTTTTCCGCTAAGAACCCCGTCAATACACGGTTTGGGGAACCTGCGGGCACAGACATCCATTTTTCCAGGCTACGGCAGGGCAAAAAAAAAGCCCCAAAAGGGGCTCGGTCATCTGACGTAAGAAATCCGGATGGACTTTGTCATTTTTCAGCAGCGGAGTCATGGCTGGATATTTCCCTGGCCTTCAGCACGATCATGTATTCATACCATGCCTGGAGGTTGGCGTACCGAAGCCCTTGTATACCATCAAGAAAAGCGAGCCGTATGCACACCATATACAGCCATTTCAACACCGGACGAAAAGGCATCCTGTAGAACAACCCTTTCTGGTGATACCGTCGCAGGTTGAAATCCTTGCTGAACAAAGCTTTGGCGCATGAGAACGGCAACTGGTCGCGGCGTTCATCCACCATGCGTCTCGCTTCCATGTCGGAGTACCGGTCGTGTTTTTGCAGCCAGTGCCCGATGCCCTTTGAGAATGGGAAATGATCGAAACAGATGGCCGTGTCCACTACCCTGCCATCGATCCTGACCACTTCGTTGATCTCCCGATGATAGGTAGCACTTCCCTTTCGCAATAGTCGGATGTAAAATGGACTGAGCTGCGCGTGCTTCAACCACCGCCCATCCATGAAATCCCGGCGCCGCAGCCTGAAGGCTCCGACGGATGCATCCGCTTCACTGACTAGCTTGAGGAGCGCCTGCCACACACCTGCCGGTATCCGCTCATCCGCGTCCAACACCAGGATCCAGTCGTGCAGGAAGGCGCATTCGGTTAATGCCGCATTCCGCTGCGAGGAGTATCCGGAGAAAGACCGCTGCAGAACCTTTGCGCCATGCGCCTTTGCAATATCCGCCGTATCATCCGAGCTGAATGAATCAAAGACGTGAATGTCATCGCAGGGATTGACCGATCCCAGGCAACCCGGAAGGTCCATGGACTCGTTATATGTCAGTATCAATACCGATATCATCAAATTTCTTTCTGGGTTTCAAAGGAACACAGGGGTGGCCGGCACAAACCATCCATGCCGGCATGTCTTTCGTGACGACCGAACGGGCACCGACGACACAACCCTCCCCGAGCCTGATGCCGGGATGGATAAATGCCTCCGCGGCCACCCATGCGTGGTCGCCGATGACAATCGGCCTTGTAACCAGGGGATAGCCCCATTGCTCGTGATCATGGGTGCCGGTGCATAAGTGGGCGCCCTGCGAAATGACCGCCCGCCTGCCGATGATTATCCTGTCCTGTGCATACAACGTTACGTCATTGCCGATGCCGGCCTCGGCGCCGACCTCAAGGTTCCAGGGCGCCCAGATCCGCACGCGGGGATAGACATGCGCACGCCGACCGATCTTGGCACCAAAACACCGCAACAGAAAAGCACGCCAGCCATGCATGCATACCGGCGAATACCGAAAAAGCAAGACATGGCAGGCATTCCATATCAACCTGGCCAGGCGGTTGCCCAGCGAAAAAGACGGTCCGGCAAATGTATCGGTGTTATGCATGCCTCATTTGGCTATCGTGATGGCTTCCTTGAATTTCTTCACGCAATGGGATATATGCAAACGGTCGCGGAACAGCATTGATGCAGCTTGGGACATGTCGCTTTTCTCTTCGGCAGACAAAGACCGCCACGCTTGCAACAACCTGAAAACACCATGAGAATCATCCGTCTCCACCAGCCCGGCACCCGCTTCCAGGATCCATGGATGGATGTTCACCTTGTCGCTCAGCAATACCGGCCGGCCGCACGAAAGCGCCTCCGCCACGGCCACGCCGAAGTTCTCCTGGTGACTGGGAAGGATGAACGCATCGCAAAGGTGGAGGGCACCCCACTTCGACTCACCCTGAAGCATACCCGAAATCAACACATGCCGACGCAATATGCTGTCGCCATCGATCCGCTTACGCAACGACCGGCCATATGGCGTATCCCAACCCGGACCGGCGATCAACAGGTTTGGAAGTCCTACTTCAGCCTGGCCGCTCCGGAGAACGGTCGCATAGCCATCCAGGATGAGGTCGATGCCTTTTTTGGGATCGATGCGTCCTAGAAAAAGCATGAATGGTGCAACACACAGAAGACCGCTGACGGCCCGGAGGCTTTCGCGCATCCGCCCGGAGAAAGGCGGAGGGGATACTGTTCCTAATCCTATCTCGAAAGCCTGCCGATGCCGGTAGCCCGGAAAAGTACTCCGTGCAAGGCGCATCTCCTCTGGTGACGTGAACAGGATGCCGTCCGCATCCCGGATGACATGCTTTTCCAGCAACGCCCAATAGACATGGTTCCGAATGGCCTTCATCCGCCGGCCCTTCGCGCGCTGGAACCAGGGATCAAGCATACCATGGGGCCAAATGAACAGGGCAGGCGCGGCGGATCCCGCAAGACTCCGCAAACGATTGACAGTGGCGCGTGCTGCCTGTCCATGCCAAAGCCATAAACCATGCACGATCCATATATCATAAGCATCCGCTCGCTCTGCCAGCCAACTTTTGAACCCGCGTTTATACCCCCAGATGGCCGTGGCCTTGCCCAGCTTATGCACCGGGCATTCATCCAACTGATCTGCATACGCATACGGGTCGTCAAAACAAACGACTTCATGCCGCAGATCATCACCAGATGCGGAGATCAGGTTCCTGATACCGGCAGAAGCGCCACCCAACGAAGGGTCAAGGCTGTTGATGATATGCAGGATCTTCAGCGGCAGGATGCAGTGATGTTTCAGGTAATGTAAAAAAACTAAGGTTGTGGTGTCTGCTCCCAGGGTGCCGGTTCTACCGAGCGGGATCCCTTCCCCGCGGCATCGACGATCCGCAAAAAATATGCGGATAAGAGCGCACCGCTGAGATGTGTCGTTGTCCATGCACGGATGCGAAGGCGTTCATCGCTGCCGACCTTCCCTTTGCCGATCATAGCGTCCATCGCAGTCGCCAGCCCTGCCGGCGTCAATGCCTCAATGATCCGCCCCAGCAGTGCGTTCCCGCGTATGACGCTGGAGGCGCCGCAATGTTCGCTCACCAGCACGGGGGTGCCTACGGAAAGGGCTTCATTGACGACGGCGCCCCACCCATCGAAGCGGCTCGGGAGCAACATGAAATCCGAGGTTGACATCTCTTGCAGGAGCGACCTGTTGTCAATGAATGGATGGACCCTGACAATGCCGCCGGCTGCGGCTTCAGCCATTAGTTTTGACTGATAGGATGTGATGGATGATGGATCGACGGAATAGCATGCCAGATCGAAACGGTCGGCATATTTGAGCTGACGAACAGCTCGGAAAAGAATATCTGCCCCTTTTCTGTAAATGAGGGAAGCCGGGAAAATGGCTTTCACCCTGTCGGAGTGGATCGGTTCGGGCTCCGGGACGCTTTCAATCTCGGTGACATAGGCCCAGCTGAAGAGTCTTTCCGGCGGGAATCCCCAATGGAGGTATTGCCGCTTCGCCTCGGGACCGATGCAGAGGATGAATCCTATCTTTTCACGGAAGCGGATCCCGTCTGAAAATCCACGGAGGTCTTTCAGCAGACCCGCAACGCCTCTTATGACTAACGGTTCCGCATACACGCCAACGCGACATCCGATGTGCAAGGCATACAGAAAAGCGGCATGCACCCCGGGAAAGGCATGCAGGCCGGCGAAGACATGCCAGGCATCATGCCCCCGGTTGTCATCTATGAATCGTTTCCAGTCGATTTGACCGAATACCAAAACCCGCACCCGCTCGAGGACGGGATCCGTCCAACCCATGTGCTCCCGTCCGGAGGATGTGTCCGTAACCACTAGTACGACTTCATGCTCCTTTGACAGTGCATCCAGGAATGCGGACTGGTGCATGGAGTTGATATTCTGCCAGAAGATAAATTTATGCGCCAAAGCCATCGGTTAAAAGTGCTGAAAGATCTTCTGCACGGCGCTTCCAGGTGTGCTGTGCAGGATCGGGCAAGATATGCGTCCCGGGCTGCATGAGTGTTGCAAGTTTCACGGCAAGGTCGTTGCTGTCTGAGCTGCGAAAGAAAAGTCGTTCATCGGTAAACAGCTCAGCCGACTCCCCGACCCTGCAGGTGAATACCGGTTTCATGAAGGGGATGTACATGTAGGTCTTGCTGGGGCATCTCGCCCAGTCCTGTATGGTGTTGAACAACGGCACCAGGAATGCATCGGCCATGGAGAAATAAGCTGACAGTTGCTGCTCCTCGACATATCCCGCAAAATGCACATGCGCGGAAATGCCTTTCGCGGCAGCATATTCCTTGGCGATCTGCAGATCGGGACCCGCTCCCAGCAGGTGCAGCATGTAGGGTTTTGCAGCATGCTGGAGGGCCGCTATGGCATCCAGCATCACAAAGAGTCCGTAGTTGCTGATCATAGTGCCCATGAAAACGACATTCACATACCCGCCATAGCGCACCTGGAGTGCGTCACGTAAATCCGCATCAGGCCTGCTGATGGAATCCGCATAGGCATAGGGCAGATTACTGACGGAGTTGTCGGTCATTCCCGACTGCATCACACGATGCTTGTAGTGAAAGAACAGGTATTTGCTGGC
>CAJBPC010000202.1 GCA_903957405.1 uncultured bacterium
CGATCTCTGCGTATGCCATCCACGCATTGACATAATCGACGCATCGGTTGAATCCTTCATTGACGAGCTGCGCATGCTGCAACGCTTCCTGCATCCCGAAAGTATCACATGTTGCGTGTCGGCGGAACGACCTGCCATGCTTTTTCACATCCTCCGTGACCGGGACTTGCGCCCCGACCAATTGCACCATCGATAACAGCGACAGCAGGCAAAGCAGCAAATGATGACTGAAAAAAACCTTCATGCTGCATATATACATATTTTCAGCCAAAGCACGTCATGCGATGGTATTCGTGACGGCATAGAATCCGGCATTCATGGACCAGGAAGCCACCTCTGATGGTTGGTGACCCGATAGACCGAAAGGGGTGACAGGATCGAATGCGTCAAGGATGAACCAGTTCCTGTCTGGCAGAATGATGAAACGGATAAATATTGGATACACCAGTCCGGGTGTTCCTCAAGAGATGATCGCAAGCATCGACAATATCATCCCATGGAATATTACGGGTAACTGAACCCAGCGAGTTTTGGCAGGCAACATACCCAGGAGATGGATTTTCGGAGGATTTGTTGATCTGCCTCCACAGTCCGACACCTGTAAAGTCGACTACGAACGGGTGTATAGATAAGGACGAATGCGGTGTATGACGAACAGCATGGACGACCTCACACTTTAAGTACGGCTGGACTACCGGCCAGCTTTTTCAGTGCATCGCGCAGAGCCGTTTCCACTTGCCCTTGCAGGGTGCACATCTTAGTTTCGAAAAAATGTCTGCCCTCGCCGTTATCTATGGCAAGCTTTCGCTCTATCCAGTGCCAGCAGTTGTACTTTAAGCGGATGTATTCTTCCAGATTGGTCACACCCATGTTGAGGTCGGCCTGTGCATGCTTGGAAACAAAATGCCGGTACCCGCGCGTATGGAAATGCGCCAATGCGATGCTGGTATGGAAATCGCCTTCGTTGTCATGAATAAACCCGTGATGATTTCCGGCATCGGTGGAAATAAAGTGGCTTCCCGGATAAAACGATTTCGAATGCGCACCGGTGGAGAAGACTTCCGTGGTCTCTGGCGGAAAAAAGTGGAAACTTGTCATCTCTACCAACGGGTCTTCATAGTCCGCATCGGGGGTATTACAGACATCGAAGGTGCCCATTTTGAACACTACGGGCCTGCAGGGAAGGGCATTGAACGCTTCTAGAATACTCATTTTACTGCAGTCCATCCCATCTTCGGTATGGAGGCAGAGAAATTCGTCGCTATCCATCGGAACAAGAAACCGGTAATGTTTGAACCTTCCCATTACCCGGGAAAGTACCATCTCCTTTTCCGTGAACGGGAACGACCCGGCATCGTACACTCGCAGTCCCATCGAGGTGAAGCCTTCGATCAACGACTTCGTTTCTTCGTTTGAGCCGTGGTCGATGATCATGATATTCTCCATGCCAATAAGATCTGCATGATAGGGTATCCAATGCTTCAGGAGCTGGTACTCGTTCCGCACGAAGCAGAAGAGCATAATGGATGCATTTCCAGCCGGTAAAGAATCTCCAGCCCTCGGTTGATCGGGTTTGGCTTCCACGTCGAAATATAACGCTTCATTTTCGCGGTAACGGTTATGCCATTTATGTCTCGCAAATCCGAATTCCAGGACATGCTGTTGTTCTGAAATGATTTCCGAAAACGTGACCGGGTAAAGCAGGCGGGTCGGTAGAAAAAATGCTATAGCATGGGTGAGCATCGTATTGAAAAAGAACGGACCGGTGTTATTGACGATATGAGCCACATCCAGGTCGCCTGTATTCAGGGGTTGCGTCAACACGGCAGCGGCAATGGCCGATATGTACGTATTACCGGCAGAGCAGGCAAAAAATCCGTTGGAGATCTTGTCTGTTCGTGACTCCTCCTCATGGCAAAGTATCAGTTCTTCGCGACTGAGCAACAGGGCTAACGGTTCGATGCTTTGCATCGGTTCGAAATCCAGGTCGAAATACCAGCCACCCTCTTTGCTGAGGATCTGATAGCGCAGGATA
>CAJBPC010000203.1 GCA_903957405.1 uncultured bacterium
ACGGAAGTATCAAGTATTCAAATGTCTCCATTTCCCTTGTCTGCTTTTCCGCCGTGGGGTTTTTTACTGCCCTGCTGGATCCGCTGATCTCGCAAAGAAGGGTCGATCCCGCAGAGGTATTCCTCGGCCTCCTGGTCATGGGCGGCATCGCTTTGATCTTTCATTTTGACAGCAGGTATCAGACAGGCATCATCCTTGGCATCGCGTCATCATTGCTGGCAGCGCTGTTCACCACCCTCAACAAACGATTGCTGCAAAAACATGGCGCGGATGTCGTCACGTTCTATGAGATGACAGGAGGCTGGGCCGTGCTGACACTGCTGCTGCCCGCATACCTCGCTGTATTCCCCGCCGACCATTTGCTGCCGACTCTGCCGGATCTCTTTTGGCTGCTCTTCCTGAGCATGCTGTGCACGGTCCTTGCCTTTCGACTCTCACTGGACGCATTGAGGGAGATCTCTCCTTTCACGGTGAACCTGAGCTACAACCTCGAACCTGTGTACGGTATCCTGCTCGCATTCGCGATCTATGAGGAGAACAAGCACCTCGGCAAAGGATTCTACCCGGGCTTCCTCATCATCGTGCTGACGGTGGCCATGCAAAGCTGGCGCGTCTGGAAAAAAACAAGGGTGTGAAATCATCGTATGCTGACATGCGCAGCGCAGGCATCCCGCCTGCATTTCCCTCCGGATCACCATGAAGCCTTCCGGCCAATGCCACACATCATTTTTGCTCTCCGGAATGCATCCATCCTCAGAAAATATAATTAAGTTTGAATGTGATCCCGGTATTCGGCCGGGCTAGATAAGATCATAACCCAGAAACATATGTGCCAGTTGCATCGCCTGTTATTCATGTCCGTTTTCATGCTCACGCTGACAGCTGCGCGCGCGCAAAAGAAGCCCCTGGATCATTCCGTGTACGACTCTTGGCAAAGCATGGGAGAGCGAAAAATCAGTCACGACGGTAAATGGGTTGCGTATGTCGTGGATGTGCAGGAAGGGGATGGCCATCTTGTCGTACAACGGACCGATAATGGGTTTACACGGACATATGGGCGAGGATACAACGTCAGCATCAGCGATGACAGCCGCTTTGCCATTTTTCGCATAAAGCCTCCTTTTGCGGACATCCGACAGGCACGCATCAAAAAAACAAAACCGGATGAAATGCCAAAGGATTCCCTGGCCATCCTGCTGCTGGGTTCGGATTCCTTGGTGCGTATCCCCCGCGTGAAGTCTTACCGGATGCCGGAAAAGGGAAATGGCTGGCTGGCGGTGCACTTCGACAAAAAGCCTTCCGATACCGCCAAAGCAAAAGCAGGCTCAAAGCTGCCGGATAGCAGTAAAGCGAAATTTCCCGCCGTCGTCGGTCAACCGACGGATCCGAAAAATAAACGATCGGTGCCTGGAGGATCAGATGACGGCCTTGCTACCGGACCATTCTGGGACGCGGAAGGGGATGAGCCTACCGGGACTTCCTCAGAAGGAACAGAGCTCCTTGTCAGGCATCTTGCCAGCGGCGAACAGCAACTCATCACCCGGGTGAGTGAATATCTGTGGAGCAAGGAAGGCAATATCCTACTGCTCGAAGGCACATCCTCAAGATCCACTGCCGGAAGTATGAACAACGTGGCGGTCTGGCGTACGATCGAACGCCGGGCGGATACCATCAGCAAAGGGGCGACAGACTATCGCAACTTCGCCATTGATGATGCCGGACGGCAAGTGGCATTCACCGCCGAACGGGATAGCTCCGCTAAATCACTTCAGAAATTCCATAAACTTTGGCATTGGCATAACGGATCAGACAGTGCCGGGATGATCGTGGAGCGCAACACTCCGGGAATGCCCATCAACTGGACCGTCAGCGAAAACTATCAGCCGTCGTTCAGCAAGAGCGGTAAAAGGCTTTTCTTCGGATCCGCGCCCGTAAAAGCCCCAAAGGACACTTCGCTGGTGGAGATCGACCTCGTCAAGATCGACATCTGGCATTACAAGGATGAATACCTGCAGCCGCAACAGCTCAGGAACCTTGACAGGGAACTCCGCCGCAGCTACCTGGCGGTGTACCATACCGACAGTCGGAAAATGTTTCAGCTCGCCGATGCTGACCTGCCGCAGGTGATGCCTGCTGGGGAAGGGGATGCCGACCTCTTCATCGGGGTAACGGATAAGGCTACCCGAATCCAGAGCCAGTGGAGGGGACGGACATTCGACGATGTCTATGCCGTGAAGGCGGCGGACGGCGTCCGCATACCTGTCGTGAAAGGACTGAACGGGAACGCCATGTCTTCTCCGCAGGGTCGATACATCACCTGGTATGATGCAAAGACCAGGCATTATCATGCCTGGGCCGATGGGAAGACCATGAACATATCAGCCAAAGTGGGCATTCCGCTCCATAATGAACTCTTCGATATGCCAGACGAGCCGAACTCCTACGGCATCCTGAGGTGGACGGAACGCGACGAGGCATTGCTCGTATACGATCGTTTCGACATCTGGCAGCTGGATCCGCAGGGCAGGAAGTCTCCCGTGAACATCACCGCAGGCGCCGGTAGAAGGAATAAGACCGTCTACCGCTACCTGCAGACCGATCCTGAAGAGCGTTTCCTCAAAGCCGGCCAGCCCATGCTGCTCCGGTCCTTTAATGAAGTGACGAAAGCCTCCGGCATCGCCCGCATCCTTGCAGGTCAGGTAAGGCAGCCGGAAACCCTTCAATCCGGCAACAGCCAGATCGGCACCCTGCTGAAATCCGAGCATACTGACGGTTACGTATACACGAAGGAAACCTATGTGGAATCACCCGACCTGCACTACAGTACGGACCTTCGTTCAGACATCCGGCTGAGCCGTATCAATCCTCAGCAGTCGACCTATAACTGGGGCACTGCCGAACTGTTCCGGTGGAAGGCTTATGATGGGAAGGAAGCCACTGGCATCCTCTACAAACCGGAGGATTTCGACCCCACGAAGAAATATCCGCTTATCGCATATTTCTACGAGCGACTGTCTGACGGACTCCACACCTACATGGCTCCTGCACCGACGCCGAGCCGGCTGAATATACCATTCTTTGTCAGCCGCGGATACCTGGTACTCGCTCCGGACATCGCCTACAGGAAAGGATACCCCGGCAGGTCGGGATTCGATCATGTCGTCAGTGGTGTTCGCGCCGTAGCGAAGAAAGGTTGGGCTGACAGCACGCGCATGGGCCTGCAGGGACAGAGCTGGGGAGGCTATCAGGCGGCATACATCATCACGCGCACCAACCTGTTCAAGGCGGCATGGGCGGGTGCGCCGGTCGCCAATATGACAAGTGCCTATGGCGGTATCCGATGGGAGAGCGGCATGAACCGGCAATTCCAGTATGAGCACTCACAGTCACGCATAGGTGCAAATTTGTGGGAGGATCCCAAACTTTACATCGAGAACTCGCCTTTGTTCCATCTCCCCAGCGTCAAGACGCCACTGGTCATCATGGCCAATGATGCGGATGGTGCCGTACCCTGGTATCAGGGCATCGAGATGTTCACGGCGATGCGCCGGCTCGGACAGAAAGTATGGATGCTCAACTACAACGGCGAGGCACATAATCTGGTGGAGCGCAGGAATAGAAAGGATATCCAGATCCGGGAACAGCAGTTCTTCGACTGGCTGCTGAAAGGGGAGAAGCCGGCGCGGTGGATCACCGATGGTGTGTCTGCAACGGAAAAAGGAAAGGACTGGGGGCTTGGTTACTGAGGGTCGCGGTGCACCGACAATTGTTCCCTGCAGAAGGCATTGAATTCGTCTTCGGAACCGTCGTATGCCTCATCGTCGGTGTTGTCGGTCTCTTTCTGGAAAAGCCTATTGTCTTTGAAATCGATCGTGAGCATGTTGTCGCGGAGGATCACGTTCGACAGTTGCGTCCAGTCGAAGGTACTTCCCCCCATGCCGCTGAACCGTATCTGAGTCTTGCTGAAACCTATCTCGGTGGCTTTCATCGCATACGCTTCGAATCGGGCTAGGAGAAGGAACGCCACACCGAGGATGTTGAATGGGGGGACCAGGATCAGCCCCATGCCGGTAAGGGATAGGATCGGCCA
>CAJBPC010000204.1 GCA_903957405.1 uncultured bacterium
CACCCGCGGGTCGCGGACGTGAAAATCCCAGTGTCCGTATTCGGAGAAATTCAGCATGACCAGCACCTGATGGTCATCCGCTTGCCTTAGGAAGGAGAACACCTGACTGTCATGTGATGTCACCAGGCGATTCAATGCATCCGACAGGAAGGCGGGATGTGTTTTCCGGAGGTTGAGCAACTTTCGGTAGAATCCATGCAGCGCGACCGGCTCAGTCCATTCGATCGGATCACGATCGAAGAACTGCAATCGCTTGTGGACAGGCAGTTCCTGTCCGGTGTAGATCAACGGCAAGCCCGGCCAGGTGCAGGAAAAAGCGGCCAATGGCAATGCCATGTCGCCGTAGCGCTCGTATTCGGTGCCATTCCAGCTGTTTTCATCATGGTTGCTGGTGAACAATGCCAGCAGCTTGCTTTTCGGACCGATGGCCTTGTAATGGGTCAGTACGGAGTCCAGCTGCTGCATGCTCCGATGCCAGGGCTGGAGGAATTCGCGGGAGGCATGCAGCCATTTCCAGGTATAGGCCGCATCGAAAACGTCCATATATGCCTCATCATCCCATGGATCGAGTTCCGCCAGCCAGAAAAGCGGCTTTCGGGCATCCAGGGACTTGCGCGCCTGCAGCCAGAAATCCACGGGCGTGAGCATGGCCATATCGCAGCGAAACCCGTCGATGTCGTGCTTTTTTACCCAATGGTCCATGGATTCGATCATCGACGCCCGCATGGCTGGATTTGTGTAATCGAGGTCGATCACATCCTCCCATCCGTGAGCATCGTAGAATGCTCCGTTGGCGTTGCGTTTGTAATGATCCGGATGCTCCTGCGTCCAGCGATGATCCCAGCCGGTGTGGTTGGCGACCCAGTCGATGATCACCTTCATTCCCAGACGATGCGCCTCCTCCACGACGGCTTGAAAGTCTGCCGGTGTGCCGAATTCGGGATTGACCGCCGTGTAATCCGAACAGGCATAGTAGCTGCCCAGGGATCCTTTCCGCTGCTGGAGGCTGATGGGCGTGACCGGCATGAACCACAGTACGCCGACACCCATGTCCGCCAGCCGTGGAAGGTGTTTGCGGAAGGCGTTGAATGTGCCCTCTGGGGTGTATTGCCGGGTATTGACCTCATAGATGCCGGTGTTTCTGGCCCATGCAAGGGGTGTGAAGGTTGGAAGCATTCCGGAAAGATAAAGAAGTCGGCAGAAATAGCCTCAAACAGGATCCGGCATCCGGCTTCAAGAGAGATGTGCGGGAAAACAAGCAGGCCTTTGAAACGTTGTATCTTCGCACACAATGCCCATTTCATGAAGAGCTTCAACGTACCGGTTACCTACAGGAGTGAACTGATCTCCGCGATCAAGCAGAAACGCAAGGGGGAAGACAAGATGAAGAAGGACTTCAGCCCCACCCTGCTGGATTTCGGTCCGCTGCAGATATACCTCGCCCGCCATTTCGGATTCTGTTATGGCGTGGAGAACGCCATTGAGATAGCCTTCAGGACAGTGGATGAGCATGCCGGGAAAAGGATCTTCCTGCTCAGTGAGATGATCCACAATCCGTTTGTTAACGATGATCTGAAACAGCGAGGCGTGCAGTTCCTGATGAATACCAAGGGCGAGCATCTGGTAGACATGGCGACCCTCACAGGGGATGACATCGTCATCATTCCCGCCTTCGGGACGACCCTTGACATGGAGGAAAAACTTCGGAATATCGGGATACGCATCGAGAAATATGACACCACCTGTCCGTTTGTAGAGAAGGTATGGAACCGATCGGAGCAGATCGCAAGAAAGGGATATTCCGTCATTGTGCACGGAAAGCCCAGCCATGAGGAGACCCGCGCCACATTCTCGCACAGCGCAGCGAACGCCCCCACGGTCGTCGTGACGGACATGGAAGAAGCGGTTATCCTTGCCCGTTATATCACCGGAGAGTATCCCGCTTCCGGATTCCATGCGGCATTCAAGGGGAGGTACACGGATGGATTCGATGCGGAACGCGACCTGGGCAGGATCGGGGTGGTCAACCAGACGACCATGCTTGCGAGCGACACACAAGCCATTGCAGACTACCTGAAACGGGTGATCATGGACCATCACGGCCTCGACGAGACAAGCATTTCGGAGCGGTTCGCCGATACCCGCGACACGCTGTGCTATGCCACCCTCGACAACCAGTCTGCCGTCACCGGCATGTTGGCCGTGGAGGCAGACATCGCCATCGTCGTCGGCGGAAGAAACAGCAGCAACACCTCGCATTTGGTAGAACTCTGCGAAGCTCGGATCCCGACATATTTCATCCGGTCAGAAGCCGACATATTGTCGTCGGAAGAGCTGGCGGACTGTAACTGGCGGACAATGGAAGAGCGCGTCGTGAGAAACTATCTGCCGACGAGCGAACCCGCGCGGGTGCTGGTCACCAGCGGAGCATCCTGCCCTGACTCGATGGTGGAGGGTGTCATCAGGAAGCTGACCGGATTCTACCCCGGCAGCCGTAACATGGAGGATATCCTCCGAGCATGGCAGGATTAAAGCAGCACCAGCGCGGCAATGTCATTACATCACCCATCGCTGCGATCCATGACCTCCCTGACCCAGCTTAACGCCAGGTTCAGCTGCTCTTCCCTGGAGATATCGGTGTTATCCAGGATGCGGGCATCTTCCGCCTTTCGCAGCGGCGACACTTCCCGGTTGGAATCGATATGATCCCGCATCTCCAGGTTGTCCTTCACTTCCTGGATCGTGATATTCGGATTCTTGTCGAACAGTTCACGGAATCGTCGCTCCACGCGCACGGCATTGTCGGCCGTCATGAAGATCTTCAGTTCCGCATCGGGGAACACGACTGTGCCGATATCCCTTCCGTCCATGACGATGGATTTCTTCTGGCCCATCTTCCGCTGCTGTTCCACAGCGAACTCCCTGACTTCACGAATGGTTGCGATCTCGCTGACTTTTTCAGCGATCACAAGGTCCCTGATCACGTACTCGACATTCTCGCCATTAAGGTACATTTCCGCTTGTTCCAGGGCTGTGTTGTAGTGGAATTCCAACTCGATATGGCCGAGTGCGTCACGGACTTCCGACCGGTCTGTCCAGTCTACATGGTTGCGCAAAAAGTACAAAGTGATGGCGCGATACATGGCGCCGCTGTCGATGTACACGTATCCCAGTTTGCGTGCCAGCTGACGGGCCATCGTGCTTTTTCCGCATGACGACCAGCCATCGATGGTGATGATGATCCCGCGTGATTGTTTATTTTCCATTGTGTCTGCTGCAAATTTGATGAATATGTCCGACCAGTCCAAATCAACGGCACAACTGCATCTGTGATGTTCATCGGGATTCGCTTAATTTTACAGAATATATTTTGAATCTATGCTGAGGATCGGGCTATTCGGTGTCGGACATTTAGGAAAATTCCATCTTCAGAACTGGAAGCAGATCGAGGGTGTGGAGATCGCAGGGTTTTATGACCCATCCGATGCACATGCGGAGGAGGTCGAACGCACTTATGGCGTCAGGAGGTTTTCCGATCCGGAGAGCTTGCTCGATGCAGTGGACGCAGTGGATATCGTGGTACCCACTCAGCATCACTTCGAGCTCTGCGACAAGGCGCTGCGCCATGGCCGGCATGTGTTTGTGGAAAAGCCTATGACCCATACGATCGAACAGGCCCGGACGATCGTGCAGTTGGTGAAAGAGGCCGGATTGAAATTCCAGGTCGGGCATGTCGAGCGATTCAACCCGGCCTTGCTGTCCCTGTCGAAGTACAGCCTAAATCCCATGTTCATAGAAGTCCATCGACTGGCGGAGTTCAAACCCCGGGGGACGGAGACCAGTGTGATCCTCGATCTGATGATACACGACATCGATATCATCCTGCACATCGTAAAGAGCAATGTAAAGAGCATACATGCCAGTGGAGTGGCCGTGATGACGGAGAAGCCCGACATCGCCAATGTGCGCATCGAGTTCAACAACGGATGCGTGGCAAACCTCACCTCCTCCAGGATATCCATGAAAAAGATGCGGAAGATGCGCCTTTTTCAGAAAGATGCTTACATAGGCATCGACTTCCTGGAGAAGAAATCCGAGGTCATCAAGATGAGGGAGGCGAAAGACGAGCGGCTTTTCTCCTTCGAGATAGAAACCCCTCAGGGCATTCGCACCCTTGCGATCGATAATCCCAAAGTGAGCGGGGGAAATGCGATCCGGATGGAGCTTGAATCCTTCAGGGATGCCATCATCCACAACCGGCCTACTGCAGTGTCGGAACACGATGGCTTCATGGCCATGGAGGTCGCACATCAGATACTCCAAAAGATCGAACACAACCTCACCGCGACAGCCCCCTCCAAATGACAAATGGAAAGAAGATCTCTTCTTCCCTTTATCTGGCGGGCGATGCATTATCGTCGGCACTCGCCCTGATGCTTTTCCAGAGGATCTCCCCCGATGCCTTTTCCCTGGCTGCGGCCGGCGTATCGGATGCTCCAGCACTGTTCATCATTGCCTTGGCCGCCATGCAGATCTTCGGTTATGCGTTGACGGGAGCATACCTGTCACTCTACGAGAAGTCTAGGTGGAATGAGCTCATGCACACCGCATTGGCATCTGTCGTCAGCGGGATGGTCATCTTCCTGCTGGCATACCGAAGTGCCGGGGATGCGTCAGGGAAGCTATCGGCGTCAGACCTGCTCCTGCTCACAGGTTTGTCGTTCACCGTGCAAGCCGGCAGCCGCATGTGCATCATGACCTTTGTGAAGAGACAGCTCCGCCTGGGATTGGTCAGGTTCAATACACTCCTGGTCGGTGACCCCGCCATGCTGGCAGGCACCTACAAGGATGTTTCCGCCAACCAGCCATGGACGGGATGCCGCATCGTTGGGTATATGACACCTGATGACAGCGGGATCGCTTTGCCCGAAGGACTCGTTCGGATTGCAGACATCGGCATGATCCGCGAGGCCATCCGGACGCACGGGATCGATGTGGTCGTGCTGGCACTGAAGCAGAAGCACGGCCCGGTTCCTGACAGGCTGTTGCAGGACCTATCACAAGAGGATGTGCGGATCAGGATGGTGCCGGACACCCTCGATATCATTTCAGGATCCGTTCGCACCAGCAACCTGTTCGGTGCCGCACTCATAGACATCGACACCGACCTGCTGCCGGCATGGCAACGACACATGAAACGGGTGATCGACCTGATGGCATCCATATCCGGGATCATCCTGCTATCCCCGATGTTCATCTATGCGGCGATTCGTGTCAGATACTCATCCATCGGACCGGTGATCTACGCGCAGGAAAGGATCGGCTATAAGGGCAAGCCCTTCATGATCCTCAAGTTCAGGTCGATGCAGGAGGATGCAGAAAAGCACGGACCGCAACTGTCGCATGCGACCGATGCCCGCATCACCAAGTGGGGAAAGACCATGCGCAAATGGCGCATCGACGAAATTCCACAACTGTGGAATGTCATACGTGGAGACATGTCGCTCGTCGGACCGAGACCCGAACGCAGGCATTTCATCGAAAAAGTGACCGCAGTGGAACCCTACTACGCCTACTTGCACAAAGTGAAGCCGGGACTCACCAGCTGGGGTATGGTGAAGTTCGGATATGCGGAGAATATCCAGGAGATGGCAGAACGCATGAAATACGACCTCGTCTACATCGAAAACATCTCACTGGCACTCGACTTCAAGATCATGCTGCACACGATCCGGATAATCCTGCTCGGGAAAGGGAAATAGTACGCTCCGGCTTATATTTACGTACCAAATTTTTCGTTTTGAAGACGCTGAAGAACATACTCCTGTGCCTATTGATCGGCGTTCCATCAGCAACGCATGCACAGGAAGGATCCTGGCAGCAGTCACTCCGCTATCGCATCGCCGTCAGGCTCGATGATGCATCCCACACACTCGATGGACAGATCAGCATCCGATATAAAAACAATTCCCCCGACACCCTGAAATTCATCTGGTTCCATATCTGGCCGAATGCATACAAGAATGACCGAACCGCTTTCAGCGAACAGCTGTTGGAGAATGGCCGGACAGACTTCTACTTTTCAGATGCCTCAGAAAGGGGATTCATCAACCGCCTTGACTTTCGTGTGGACGGAAGCCAGGCAAGGGTGGAGGATCATCCCGTCCATCAAGACATCATCCGGCTGATCCTTCCGGCGCCTTTGTTGCCCGGCATCGAAACGGAGATATCGACACCCTTCCATGTGCAGCTTCCGCGTACCTTTTCGAGGGGAGGTCATGATGGCCAGACCTACCTGATCACCCAGTGGTATCCGAAACCGGCGGTGTATGACAGGGACGGCTGGCACCCGATGCCATATACTGACCAGGGAGAGTTCTACAGCGAGTTCGGAACTTACCGGGTGGAGATATCCTTGCCTGCAGCATATGCGGTCGCCGCCACCGGTGAGCTTCGGAATACGGATGAGCTTCAATGGCTCAGGGATAGAGGCAGGGCAGCCCGGGCTGCATCCCCACCTGAACGCATTCCCGATCAAAAGAAACCAGCGGCCAACGCAGCAGGCAAGGATCGGCATCAAACCGCGGCGCCCCTGTCTACCGAAAGCGCGGGGAGGGCCTTCAAGACCCTCGTCTTTGAAGAAGACAACATACATGACTTCGCATTCTTTGCAGACCGAGATTTCGTCGTCAGTCTCGACTCCGTGACACTACCCTCCGGACGGGTCGTGCAGACAAGGATCTTTCATCGTCCTGACAAGAAAGGAACATGGACCCGCGGTCAGCAATACCTGAAGAATGCTTTGTTGTACCACGGCGGAATTGCAGGAGAGTACCCTTACGGAACCGTCTCGGTGGTGGAGGGAAGGCAGGGATTCGCAGGGGGGATGGAGTATCCCGGCATCACGATCCTGGATGCGGTGGATGACGAACAAACCCTGGAGGAACTGATCGTGCATGAGGTCGGTCACAATTGGTATCAGGGCATGCTGGGCAGCAATGAGAGGGCATACCCCTGGATGGATGAAGGGTTGAACACGTTTTTCGATGACCGATATCGGCGCATCCGATCAGAAGGTGTCCAAGGGGATCCGGCGATGATGCTGTTCAACACACTCGCCGCCCTCCGACGCGACCAGCCCATCAACACGCCTTCAGAAAAAATGTACAAACTGAATTACGCCGCAGTCACCTATGCCAAGGCCGGAGCATGGTTCGGTTTACTCGAAAAGGAACTCGGCCAACCCCTGTTCGATTCCTGTGTGCGGACGTATTTTAGGGATTGGCAGTTCCGGCATCCGGGTCCGGCTGACCTGCGCCGGTCATTCGAAACGGCCAGCGGCAGGGACATGGGGGAATGGTTTTCCATGCTCGAAAAGACAGGACCGCTGCAACCGGATGAAAAGCGCCCTTTGCGGTTGAAGCCATTCATCACGTTTAAAGAAACAACCCGATACGATCACATCTTCTATTCTCCGATACCAGGATCCAACGCATATGACGGCTTCATGGCCGGCCTGCTGCTGCACAACCACACCCTACCGCCCAGGCCATTCCGCTTTGCGGCGGCGGCGATGTACGGCTTCAGGAGCAAGGCCATCAATGGCATCGGGCAGGTGAGCCACACCTGGTATCCGAAGGGCGCATTCCAACAAGTATCCGTCACCATCGATGCGGCAAGGTTCACCATGAACGAGCATACGGGCGAAGACGGAGCAGTACACCGCAGCGGATATCGAAAAATCTCACCTTCTGTGAGGCTTGAGTGGAAAGAGAAAGAAGCCCGCATGACCCGGATGCGCTTCATGGAATACAGATCATTCCACATCGGTGAGGATGCCCTCCTGTTCAGGATCGATACGTCGGGAACGGTTCCGGCCGTGCAGATAGATCCATATAAAACGCGATATACGATACACCAGTTCCGGTATGTGTGGGACCAGTACCGCGTATTGTATCCATGGCGCGCAGAAGCCAGGCTGGAAGCCGGACCGGGATATGGCAGGCTCGCCATCACAGGCGACCAGTTCTACAACTATAAAAACAAAGGAGGCATTGCGGTAAGGGTCTTCGCCGGAAAATTCATCTATGCCGGCGGAAAGACCATCACCAAGGCGTCGCAGACAGACCGGTATCATCTGAACCTCACCGGGCCCAATGGCCGCGAAGACTATACCTATCAGAATTATTTCGCGGGCCGGAATGAATA
>CAJBPC010000205.1 GCA_903957405.1 uncultured bacterium
CGCCGCAGACATTTTCTCAAGGGCTTTTCCTTCCGTACCGATGCATAAGCTCCTTGTGGTGCCGCATTCCACGAGGCATGTCAATGTTTCCGGTGAACCCTTGCAAAAGGATTATTCACCGATCATGGACATATGTCTAATAGGAGACATATCAGATCACAAAGGTGCAAGGATACTTGACCAAATGCTTGAGCTGACAAATGAGAAAAAAATGCCCTTTCGGTTTCATATACTGGGCGATTTCCTCTATCACGAAAGGCATTTCCATAATCCGCATTTTGAATTGCATGGTCGGTTTGCGCCCAATGAACTTTCAGATAAGCTTGCAATGGTGAAACCGGATCTGTTCATGTTTACGAGTATCTGGCCTGAGACGTTTTCTTTCGTGATCCATGAGATGATATCGACCGGAATTCCCATCATTGCCACCAACATTGGCGCACCCGCAGATACCTTGAAGGGCAGGGCAGATGCCAGACTTATCGATGACTTTTCGGCTCATGGGTTCATTACTGCGGCATTCGATTATTACGGGGCGCTGCTGTCAAAATATACAGGCGGATTGATTACCATTTCGCATTCACCGGAATTGGAACTGAAATTTTCCGAACCACTCGGACATCGCATCACTTCTTCCGCCGTCACATCGCTCAAGGAGATGAAATACAATAAAAGAAAGATCCGTGAGTTGGAAGAAATAATACTGGCCACAGATCGAAAAAAGATCCCAGCATACCGGTTGTTCCTTTATGAAATCAAGCGGTTTTTGAAAAGAATGGTGAGGAAAATAAAATCAAAAGCGTAAATATAAATCGGCAAGATTTAATGTCCGTCCTTCGATTGGCTGATGTGGAATCCTTTCTCCGCTTAAATGACTTGTAATAGCACGCCCTCATGCAATATGGATGGTGCATCTGTGATCAGCTGAATGCTTCCATACAGTCGTTCGGATACCTCGTCAACACGGCTTCATTGGTGATTGATCTCAGGAGGGCGTCATGATGCGGACTGCCCCAATATCGTAAAAGACTTAGTATACTGAAGAACACTCCGTAACCCAGACAATTCAGGAGCAGATGATCTGACCCATTGAAACTTCAGCGACAAACACCTGCGACTGCAATTTTAGAGATGTCGATGAAGGATGGACTTCGGGTCAGTTCGACATGGATTCGAAGATCTTCTCATACTCCGATTCCGCGATCTTGAGTTTCTCTGCGACAGTCTTGTAGTTTTTTTCAGCATTTGTGAACGCAGTGCCGTTGGAGTAGACCGATGGATCTGCCAGCATTTGTTCCGCTTCAGCCTTTTCAGACTGCAAGGCTTCTATGAGTTGTTCCAATTCATTGAAACGTTTTTCCAGTCTTTTCTGTTCTTTTTGTTTTTCCTTGTCGATGGGCGGAGCCTTGGATGCCTGCATCTCTGCTGCAGTGTTTTTGTTGGCCTGCTGCTGTTTTGTCGAAGTTGCCGCAGGTTTTTCTTTTTGTTGTGCGGCTTTTTGCATCCTTTCATTCCATTTCACCCATTCCTCGTAACCACCTTTGAACTCATTGATCTTGCCATCTTCAATGCTCCAGATCTTGTTGGCTGTTTTGGAAATGAAATAACGATCATGGCTGACCAGAATGAAACTCCCTTCATATTTGTTGAGTGCGTCGATGAGCA
>CAJBPC010000206.1 GCA_903957405.1 uncultured bacterium
CTGTCAGCGGATCAACGGATAATAACCCGACCTGCATGATCTGTTTGTGATACTTGATCGAGTCGAGGGGCGTCATCACCGTATCCTTTTCCCGCTTATTATTCCACGCGAACACCTTCATAGGCACCTTTACATTGAAGGACGCCATGATATCGTCTTCCGACATGCCTTCTTCCTTGGAGAACCGCCACCTGTCGGATTGCTTGATCGCGTTGTTGATGACGGATTTGCCATCCTTCGATTTCCAGACAGAGCCATCCTTGATGTTCCGTTGGCTACTGAAGACTTTTTGCATGTTCTGCATATGCCGGAATACGGCTATCTCCGCGAAATCCTGCATCCTGGGGTCGATGGTGGTGAAGATCTTCAGCCCGTCACGGTAGATGTCATACGGGTTTCCGGTCTTAGGATTTTTATTTTCCCTGCACCATTTTTTGACTTCATCCCGCAGCACTTCTCTGAAATACGGAGCGATGCCTGCATTTTCATCCAGTTTTCGGTATTTCAACAGGATCGGTTGCAGCTTCAGTTTCGCGGCGTTTTCCTGTGTGATGTATTTATTCCGCACCATTTGGTCAATGACCGTATTGCGTCGGTCCAGCGACATTTTCGGATTTCTTCGGGGGTTATACCTGGTGCTGCCTTTCAAGAGACCGACCAATACGGCGGCTTCTTCGACGGATAGGCGATCCGGTTCCTTCTGGAAATAGGTGCGGGCGGCATTTCGTATGCCATATATCTCGTCTCCATACGTCACCATGTTCAGATACATGGTGATGATTTCTTCCTTGGTGAAGTTTCTTTCCAGCTTGATGGCTACAACCCATTCTTTGAATTTTTCAATCACCCGCCTGACCACATTCTTGCTGCCTTCCCCGAATAGCAGCGCTTTGGCCAATTGCTGGGTGATGGTGCTTGCTCCGCCCTCTCTGCCCATATAGGCCAAGGCCCGTGCAAGACTCTTGGCATCGATGCCGGAATGTTCGTAAAAACGTTCATCCTCTGTCGCTATCAGCGCCTTGGTGACGTTCTGGGAGATGTCCTGGTATCTGACATTGATCCTGTCTTTCAGATAGAACTTCCCCATCAGTGATCCGTTTTCCGCATATATCTCCGATGAAGACAACATCGACGGGTTCTCGAGTTCCACAAGGGATGGCAGCTTCCCGAATATGCCTAGGTTGATCGCAATGATGAACAAGATGAATGCGATCCAGGCATAGAGAAACAACTTCCAAAATAATCGGACGGGCTGGGACATACGCTGTGGTTGATGTAGGCTGGTGCTGACCGGCCTGCGGTAAAACTAAAAAAATTAAACGCACTTCCGGCAAAGGTTTCGCTAAAATTTACCCGGTAAATGCTTGCTGAGAAATTTCAAGTAGGCCTCCAGGTCCTTCTGTTCCAAAAGGAATGCCAGATTGTGCTCCGACATCGGTACATATCTGTAATTTTCTGCCGGCAGCCAGGGGAAAATATCATTCCCCGACGCGGCTTTTGCTTCCTCCAGATATTTAAGCGCGGCGATGGCATCCGGGAAGGAAGATACCCTGATCAGTTTCACCTGATCATCCAATGCAACCGTTGTCGCGGTCAGGCCAAGGCTTGAATGCTTCTCCCCGTTATATCGGATCAGCGCCCTTCTCGCTTCGTTCTGGTAGACCACATCCACCTTCGACAATACCAGTACGACCATATGCGGCTCATTGGATAGGTGTCGGTAGGCGGTGGCTTTCTGATCGGTCGGAGCGGGGGGAGGCGGTGGGGCGACAACCGTCGCGGCGATGGTATCCGGCATGGCTGGCGTGACCTGTTTCATTTTTGCCACACTGCTATCCACCAGCGACACGCGTGTCGCCGTATCTTTCACAAGGGCCGTCCGCGGTTCCGCAAAGATGATCAAGGTGTCTTCTGGGTATCTCCGGATATCCAAAGCAGTGAGGTATGACTCGATCTCCGACCTTCTTTTCAACACATCCGCAAGCGTGCCCGCCTTGACCGCCATCGGAGTGGCCGGGAAAAGCTCTTTGATCTGGCCAAGGGTGCTCATGGCGACGCTGTCGGCACGCTGGTTGATATGGTAAATCGATTCGATATACAGGAGCTGAGGTGTCCACATGCTTTTGCCATAGGTGCTGTCGGCTTGCTTTTTTTGGGTGAACGCCTCTTCGAAACGGCCCTCGATCATGGTACGGTAGATCTGTTCATATGTGGCAGTGGCGGCACTCCGTTCCTTTTCTTCCTGCAGCTTGGCGAGTCCAGGATCATTGACATACAACAGGGATTTGCTGTCTTTGAAATTGCGGGTAAGATGGTCCTTGTAGAATTTCAGTTTTGCTTGGTTGCCGGCAAGTCGGAAACATAAGCATAGGTTTACGAGCGCCACTTCCTGGTATCTGGTTTCGGGATACCTGTCAAGCAACTGTTCAAAATAGAAGATTCCTTCGTCGCACATCTCAAGACGGTCTTTGAACAGTAACCCCAACTGCAGCAACGAAGCCTGTATCGTATCGTTGGAGAGCTTTTTCAGCGCATCCGTGAGGGGCAGATTCTCGCGAAGTCCATCGATGCTGACATCTACGGGTTCCGACTTGCTGCTGACCGGCTGTGGAGGCTGTACGACGACTTCTTCGTCGGGTGACTCCAGGCTCCTCACCGTCGTGGCGTTCAGTTGGTTGTTGACGGCGAACATCCTTCGCCAGTTGTCTAGATTGGGCCTTTTCCCCCACTTGGCCTGGAACTGCCGGAAGCCCTGGGACTTCAGGTTGTTGTTGTAGAAATACCATTCCCCCTTGCTTTCGTTCGCCGCGAAGAGGTTCACAGGCTCATTGTCCTTGGAGGATGGCAGTAGTCCTGTTGCCCCTGATGATGAACCTGTAGGTGCAATATCCTCTTCCATGAGTCCTTTTTCCTTCCGAAGCTTTTTTGACAGCGACTTCAGATAAGCTTCCATGTCTTTTTCGGGCATGGCAGCGATTTTTTGCAGACTGTCTTCCACACGTACATTCTCCAGATGGAATATCA
>CAJBPC010000207.1 GCA_903957405.1 uncultured bacterium
GACCAGTTGTCTGCAACGCCTTTGATCGTCGCGTTGTCCGTATGCCCGAGAATCATAGCGTAGATGCCGGGGTTGTCATACATCACTTGGGCGACCACGTTCAGCGCCTCGCGACCCCTGGGGGCGACCGTTGCGCTGCCGGATTTGAAGGCGTAATTGTCGGGCACAACGATGTGGAATCTGCCGTTCTTGTAATTCACTTCGCAGCCAGCCGCTTCGAATTTCCGTACGGCATCTTCGGCCTTTGCCTCGATCTCCCGCAAGGATGTGCCCCTGTCAGCGAGTGATTTCTCCAACCTTGCTTTTTTCTGTGATAGTTCTTGCTGGATGATCCTGAAGGCGGCTGCGTCCCTGCCGTTGATCTCGTTTGCCCTTTTCAGATCGAGGATCTCCGCCTCGTTTGCTGAGAGTTTTCCGTTTAAACCGGCGATCTGGTTGTTGAGGCCGAGGATCTGCTCATTGGCCGCAGTAAGTTTCTTGCCGGTTCCACAGGACGACAAGAGGAATCCCATGGTTCCTAAGATGTACAAAAAGCGAAGCATGCGCGTTGTTTTTATTGTTTGAAATAAATTCATCGCCAAAAGTCCAACATAAGATCGACTTCGCACAGGCATGTTTGTGTCAAAACACCATGCGCCCGCTGTCAATGAATTCCGGGGAGTCCGGGAGGCTGCAAAATCAATGAGTTCGAATGTGGGTGGCCCCGTGACGCAAATGATAGGATCTGTTATGGAGCTGAAAGGGAGGGGCAGTCCATGCCGTAGCGGTCGACTGGACAAAACCTGCAGGCTACATCAGGATAGCATCAACCTGCAACGTAGGGATAAAAAGCAGAAAGCTCGATGGAAGGGTGCTTTCAGTCATGCCGGATGAGTGCGATGGCCTGTTCGATCCAATCCCGGTCAACACCCAAGAGGATATCCGGATCGACGCCGAATACTTCGTAACGCATCAGGCGATTACGACTGCGGAGATCCGTGATATAGACTTCAAAAGCCTGGCTTGGCAGCTTCTCTCCCCTGCCATAATTATTGCCATACATGAGGGTGCCATTGGTGGTCTGCCCAAGCGACCTGACCTGCGGCAATCGCATTAGCTGCAGCAAGAAGATCTCACCCTGGCTCATGGTCGCATTGTTCGTCAGCACATGAACCCGTCCTTTTTTTACATATTCCCTCATCAGCCTTAGGTATCCTTTGGACACTTTTTTTGCACCGCCCTGATTGTTCCGCAAGTCGAGTATCAGGTCTGGGGCGGTCAATAACCGTTTGATAGAATCGAGAAAGGCTTTTGATCGCTGCATGTCGATGGGATCCGCGGAAAAATGTCGCAGTTGTAAATATTGTATTCCGGTTTCCAGATCCTTGAATTGGAAGTCGGGCATGCCTGCCGGCAGTTGCGCATGATCGGTCTGGCCTTGTGTTTTTGAATAATTCTTCCCGCCGAAATATCCATAAAACCGGGCATTGACGATCGAGGAATTCCTGATCTTTTCGTTGGGGAACAAGATCAGGTTCTTCGTCACAGGATGTGCATATATGGCCTTGAAGAAACCGGGCATATACTCATACAGATGGCATACGACCTGTCCTTTTTCCCAAACAGGATGGCCCCAGACCCTTATTTTAGAAGACAATACGATCCCTTCGTATTCCTTGTCTCGCAGTTTGTGCATACCGATCGTCAGGAAGGTATCCAGATGATAGATCCCTTCTGTCGATGCTGGCGGAACGAGTGCCAATGCCGATGTCAACGAGTCGATGTCGAGCTTGCTTTTCGGGAAATGCAGGGATGACGGGGAGTTGATATGCCGTTCATATGCATCACGGTCGGCATAGTCCTTTTTGTCAACGACCTGATAGAACCCGAGATGGTTGTCGCGGATGGGGAAAAACAATCGGGCGAGATGATGGAAATATTGATGGTCGGCAATATCTGCAATGGGGTCTTTTTTCAATTGCTCGAAGAGTGCATCGAATGCCGCCTTCTTTTTCCCTGCGATCTGGTCCTTGTAGGAAGGGGTTTTTTGCAGTATTTGGCGGAGTGCGTCCAGGTCGGCCGAATAGCTTTCATGTTTTTGCGCGGTTGACGCGAGAGCGCCGAGCGAAAAATAAAAAAAGAGACAGATCCTCAAGGCGCGCGACCTAAGGCCTTGACATGTCGCGTTCCCATGCATCAATCTCCATGGTTTGCCAAGTTCTGTTATCGATGAACTGGAAGGAATGGCGACTGTCAGCATCAGGCATGAGGGGGTCATTCGGTTTCTTTCCATTCGATGGCGACAATGACTTCATTCCTTCTGCCTATGAGCTGATAAGGGGGATCATATCCAAGGAAGCGGTAATTGCCCAATGGCTTGATGCTTTTCTGTGCAAGCAATGACTCCAGCTTGGCGGCATGTTCGCTGATGGTCTTGTCGGAGGCATATCCGCTGAAGCTGAGGGCGGCGGCATATTCCGCATTTGAGCGGCTTATCTCGATGCCGGAGTCGGTCGGCTTGGGGAGGTTGGAAGAGTCGTAACCGGAAGGCATGACGAAGCTCATGGATGAGCCTGTCTCCCGGATATCCATGTGAACAGGAGATGTCATGGCGATCTTGGCACCATCCTCGTTATTCCCGAAGATATAACCCGCGACCCGCCTGAATCCGGAACTTGACAGTTCCCTGTAATTCCTGGCATCCGTCTTCACTGTCGCCAATGTAGCAGATGGATAGTACCTGATCTCCAGATCCCCGGATTTCTGGATGACCCGATAGGGTTGGTCTTCGATGTTTGAAGTGTTTCGCTTCACGAATGATTGGAATAAAAAAAATATGAGCAACAGGCTTATGAGTATGATGGCTATGAATTTCATAAAAATATAACATACTGCAACGGGAAAAGTTCGATGTCCCGTTTTGAGGATGAGATATCCCACCATTTGGGCTGTATTTCCAGACCTTTCCATTCCTCAGTGATGCGAATCGTAACCGATCCGATGGCTCATCCTATAGGGGGGATTTAAAATGCAAATGATTTTTGGGATGTGGTTTGTGCATGATAAAAATGAAACGGCCATGATAACACGCACGGAATGACAATCAGGGCGACTTCGAAAATCTAAATATCAGCCTGTTTCCTTTTGATAGACTGCAATTATTTTTATTTTTCGGAAAATCACATTACAGAAAGTAGCCCATGGGTTCATCATCAAACGGAAATATGGCAAACCATCGCAATCCACCCCGCATTTTCCTGATCTTGGGCATGCACCGGTCTGGCAGTTCCCTGCTGACACAATTGATCTCAAGCCTTGGCATTCACCTTGGGCAGGAGATCATGAAAGCGGACAAGTTCAACCCGGATGGATACTGGGAGAACCTTCGGGTTGTGGATCTGCACAATAGGATGCTGGAGGAACAAGGCAACCAATGGTATGCCCCTGCCCATCCGATCGACACCACAAGGCTACTGAAGAAATATGGAGAAGAAGCCCTGTTGATGGTTTCAGAGATGGATCGTCAAGGCTTGGATTGGGGTTGGAAAGACCCACGCATGCCCCTGTTTCTCGATTTCTGGCTGGAGATCCTGAAAGGAAGGGATATTAGATTTTTGATCACGAATCGATCCCCATCCGCCATTGCGGCTTCCCTGCTGCAGAGAGATGCAATCCCTGTAGAGGTTTCCCTGTACTTGTGGGAAATGACCACCAGAATGATCATCAGCAGGATCAACTCCACAGACGACCACCTCATCGTTGACTATGATGCGCTGTTGAAAGATCCGGAGATTGAAATTCCCGGATTGATCCGATTTGTACTCGGAGATATCCATCATGCAGAAATATATGCGAAAAAAGCCCATCTGCTGAAACTGCTGAAGCAGGAATTGAATCACGGTTCAACGGTCAAAGCCTATCCCCTTAATACTCGCCAGCAATTTCTGCAGGAGAGTTGCCTGTCGGGAATGCCCATCCGCGATATGGCATTCCATGAAGCCGAAATGGATAAGCTGCGCGGTCATTTCAGGCTTTTACAGGCCGTCAATTTCATTCCTGAAAAAATAATTTTCGCCCAACTTTTTTATCGAGAAACAGATGCGGCTTTCAACGAAGCTTGCTCGATGACCATTCACGGACTTCAACAACCCATCATCTTCCGTTTTGAGAAAGCCCTCAGGGTCCTCCAGCTTCGCTTCGACCCGGTGAATGATCATGCCGTGCTTAAAATCCTGGAGATGCGATTTTTCAAAACCGGAAATGAGGTGGAGACAACCTTTTCCACGGCAGCCAATGCGTTCGCGGATGAGGACGGAACATTGTACTTCCATGATGACGACCCGCAGATCACCATCACATTCGATGAGGGAAACCTGCCAGAAATGGATGAGGTGGAGATCAAGTATGAGCTTGTCGCAAAAGGCATCCAGGCACTCGAAATATCACGAGCCTACACCGTGAAAAAAGTGTCCGCAAGTGATGCGATGATCAGGCGGCAAGAAGATGAGATGCACAATCTCATCTTTCAACAAGAACAGCTGCTTGAACGACTCCGACTGGCTGAAGAGGATAACAGGTTGCATGTCCTGGAAAAGTCCACTTTACAAATCAGATCGGATGAATCTCAAAAAGAGATCGCTTCATTGAAAGCAGTCATATCAGATCTTATGGAAACTATACAACGGCAGGATGAACAACTGCGGTTGCATGCAGAAGCGATTGAACACCTAAAAACCAGCAGAAGCTATAGCATTGGTCATGCGCTGCTGAGCCCTCTGCGGCTTGTCAGAAAATGATGCATGGCATTTGGCATCCTCATGATTTACTTTTGAAACCGTTTCTGCAGTCTTCACCCCATTGCCGAGAACTATTCCGTGGCGACAGTTCTGTACAAAGTCGATCATGTTGGAGCATTTCATTTTGATGCATGAAAAACAGCACACGATAATAACGGCCGACCGTTCCTGCAGAGAAAATATACATATGCGAGCAACCTTCCCTATATGACAAAACCGGATTTCCTGATAATTGGTACCCAACGGGGTGGAACCACCACATTGTTCTCATTACTGTCAGCCCATCCCGGCATTTTCATGCCCGAAGAGAAAGAAGTGCATTATTTCGATCTGAACTACCAAAAAGGGATTGATTGGTATACCGCGAAATTTTCCAACTCCGTAAAGGACTCAACGGCAATCAGTGGGGAAGCATCGCCATACTATCTTTACCATCCGCATGTCCCGGCGCGTGTGGCAAAGGATCTTCCCGAAGTGAAATTGATCGTACTGCTGAGGGATCCGGTAGACCGCGCCTATTCGAACTACATGCTCGAACGAAAAAGGAACGCCGAACCAATGAATACTTTTTCGCAGGTTGTCGCCATGGAAACGAAGAGGACTGAAGGAGATGAGGAGCAGATGAAACTTGATCCAAATTTTATTGGAAATGATTTCCAACGGTATTCCTACATGAAAAGGGGACTTTACGGACAACAACTTCAGCGATGGTTCACCTATTTCCCGAAAGATCGTTTTCTCCTGTTGAAAAGTGAGGATTTTTTCAC
>CAJBPC010000208.1 GCA_903957405.1 uncultured bacterium
AAACCCGCTGAAATCATGCAATCTGTTTGGGTCGAGGATCATCACTTCAGCCATCCAGAGCTTGGTAGTCCAGGGCACCAAAAAGTATGGAATGCGGAGGATGAGATCCAGCAAGGCCGGGACGAAATGCAGCAGGTCGCGCCGGAGGATCCGTTGGCGATCGGTCAACACCCCCTTGACATAAAAAAACAGGAACGGACCAATCAACAGATGGATGGGGGTGAAATGCCCGAAAGATACCGCCAGCCAGAAGACCGAAGGGCCGTAAATGAACAGATAATGATTCACAAAGACGACCGCTATGGCTGCGATCGCCCCAGATAGAAAAAGCGAATGAGGCTGGATCCGCCAGTTGTGACTGAAGTGGATCAGGGCCAAAACCATAAAAATGCTTGCAATGACAAACGCCATGACACGAACTTAGTCGACCGGCAGTTCAATGTTCAAAAACTGTGTATCCATTTCTTATCGAGCGTTTGGCTATTTTTTATGCACCATAAACCATGTCCAAAATGCGATAAACTTTGTCTAAAAACATCGAAAAGACTAAAAAATGTCTACTTTGTCGCTTAATTCCATGATAAAGCGTCCTTTTATTCCGCTACTGCTCCGAAGTATCTTTATGGTACTGTTTTACCTGTTATCCATCCAGGTGACGGGGCAATCCCTGCGCGACACATCCCTCCTTTCCCTCATTTCCCGACCGTTTTTCTACAATGTGGTAAAAGACAGGAAGGGAGATATCTATGCGGGCACAACAGAAGGTGTCTATCGGATGGAGGAGACCACGCCCGTGAGGATGGATGGTCGCAAAGGCTACCTACGGATCGATGTAGACGGGCGCATCGCACTTGATTCCAACGGGGTGAAATACCACATGCAGACGGGCATGTCGCACCTGCTGCCCTTCCCTGAGGAGGAGCAGAACGAGTACCATGCCGGCAACGACGAATATTTTTACATCACCGCCGGGGGACGGATGCATGTCTTCGAGGTCAGGCCCTATGGCTATCGCTTCCGAAACCACAGCATCCGTTCGATTTCCAGGCATTTCACCGGGACCTATTCGGGGATCTACTACCGCGATCAACTGCTGAAGCCACCCGCATCCCCATTCACCGATGGTTATATCCGCGAGCTGAACGGCAAAGTGTTCATGTGTACGCACGGACTGGACGTCTTTGACATGAAAGATCTGGAGGCGGGATCAGTAATTCCCAGGAAGATGCCTTTGGCGGGAGGGTTCAACTTCATTCCGTGTCGGGATATCCGTTACCTCGATCACTCAGGTCAATACCTGGTGGCAAGCGGTAACCGGTTGAGCTTGCTCGACAGCAGTCTGCAAAAAGCTTCCGTGCTATTCACCGGCACAGGGAATGCCGAGGTCGTTCTTTTGAATGAGAACCGCACCTATCAGATGTCATACTTCAGCCAGGGAAACCGATTATACACATACCATGCTGGCACCCAAAAGGTCGTCGGCTCGACAGTGTCGGAGCAACCCATTCTCGACGGAGACATCAGGCCACAACAGGAGTTGCTGCTTACGGCCGATGCATTGTTGCTGTTACGAGACAGGAAGATGGAACGAAAGGCAGAGGCCATCGAACGGGCCCACACCCTGCTCACTGTCAGTGAGACGGATTACATCATCGCCACCGACAGGGGGCTGTACCTATACAACTTACCAGATGACAGACTCTCCACGCTCGTACCTATGGTCGAGTTCAACCGCAGAGCCCTGTACATCGACGACAAGAAGCTCTATGCCGGCAGCATCAACGGCCTCTACATCCTCGACCTAACCAACCTCGACAAGATCGTGGCGTTCAACGAGCAGCAGTTCAAGACGAATGAGGGCAGATCCATCCCCGGCTGGCTGATCGTGGTCATGGTCATGCTGACAGTTGGTTTGCTCATGGCCAACCAACGTTATCGTCGACGCATCCGCCGCATGGAAACGGCATTGGGTCAGGCGGCTCAGACGGAATCCATCCCCCGCATCAACCGGGAAGATATTGTAGCGTTCATCGCAGCCAACCTGACCAATGTGTCCATCAAAACGATCATCGATCACTTCAAGACCAGCAATTCCATGGTCTATTCGGTACTGGCACCCGAGAAACCCGGGGGATTGATCCAAGAGCTTCGGCACGAGAAGGTGAAGCTTATGCGATCGGAGGGCAAGGGCCTGACGGAGATCGCACAGGCCACGGGGCTGAGTGAGTCGTATATCCGGAAGATCTGGAAGAAAGTCTGACCGCGAGGAATCGTACACGCCGGGATTTTTCAAAAACAGGGCTAATTCGTTATTTTCAAATACACGAGCAGGCAGGAGATCATCGAACGGATGATCAGGATCATCAGTCAACTTCCGGATGAGAAAGCGGAAAAGATATCTGATTTCGCTGATTTCGTTTTGAAAAGATACGAGGAGCAACTGTTAACCAGTGGCATCCAACAATTAGTCGCTGATAGCGGGGCTTTTGATTTTTGGGACAAAGAAGAAGATATCTATACTGTTTCAGATCTGAAAGAAGTCTACAATGGTTAAGGGAGACATCGTCCTGATCACCTTTCCATTCACCGGCCTGAGCAGCAGCAAATTGCGACCTGCCATCGTTATCTCATCTTGATCAATGGATCTGACCGTATGTTTCGTTACCACCCAACTCCAATGGGAAGAACGGACGGATATTCTGCTTCAGCCAACTCAAACTAACGGACTAAAGAGATCTTCTCTGATTCCAGATAGTAAAATAGCAACGATCGACAAAAGCCTCGCCAAAGGTTTACTCGGA
>CAJBPC010000209.1 GCA_903957405.1 uncultured bacterium
AATAATATCTTCCAGGTCGTGGGCAGCGATGCGTGGTTCGGCAATGGATTGACCCCGACAGGCGGCGTAGCGGGATGCCTGATCGGTGTCAGCGACATGGAAAAATCCCTGGCTTTTTACCGGGATATTCTTGGGTATGACTCGGTCGTATATGATGAGACCGGGCATTTCGACGACTTCAAACACCTTGACGGGGGGGCATTCCGGTTCCGGCGGGTCCTGCTGAAGCACTCAAAACCCAGGATCGGAGCCTTCTCCCGATTCCTCGGCAGCTCCATGGTCGAGCTCGTCATGGTCCTCGACCGAGACCCGCATAAAGTGTATTACGACCGCTTCTGGGGCGATTGCGGGTTTATTCATATTTGTTTCGATATCACCAACCAGCCCGCCATGAAGGAACAATGCGCAGAAAAAGGATACCCGTTCACGGTGGATAGCGGCGCAACCTTCGACATGGGCGAGGCGGCCGGACATTTCAGCTATATCGAAGACCCAGATGGCGCACTCATCGAATTTGTCGAAACAAAAAGAATCCCCATACTTAAAAAGCTTGGATGGTACCTGGATCTCACTCGAAGGGATAACACAAGGCCTTTGCCCAACTGGATGCTGAAAGCCCTGAAATTCAACCGCGTCAAGGATTGATCCAAAATAAACCCCATCCCGGTCGCAGCCTTCTTCAATATCGGCCAAATGGCGCATGTCGACATGTTCAGCATGCCGATGCGATCGCCTTGTGTGTCATCAACCGATCGGCAAGCCGGGGTTCCGCAAAAAACCTTATATTTACGGATCATGCGTTGGATCGCTTTCATATTGTCCATACAGATCATCTCTTCCGGGCAGGCACTCGGCGAGGTCGTCAAGTTGGCAAACCTGGCTGATCATTACAGAATGCACACGCTTGCGAATGAGCGAATGACGCTCATGGATTTCATTCGCTTGCATTATTTCGATCCATCACACGAAGCTTCCGACCCGGCAAAACACCAGCATCTCCCCCTGCACCTGGGCACAAACCTGGTGAACATCATCGGTTGCATCCGGATAGAATCGATCGCTCTGCCCGAACCCGTTTCCACGGTTCTGTCATCCTATCACTCCCTTCAGCACGATATCGCTCCACAAGGCATCCTCATCGATATTTTCCAACCTCCAAGATCGGAGGCTTGATGCCTCATCTCTGTAATTCCAGCAGAATGAGACTGGCCTGAACGGATACGTTCCGAATGTCAGGTACATGCCATCCTGCTCTCCTCACAACCATCTGTCATGCCATGACCACTCATTGACATTCATATGCTCAATTCAATCATCCGTTTTTCTGTTCGCAATAAATTGATCGTAGGTCTGCTGACAATCGGCTGGATCATCTGGGGCTTGTTCGAATTGAGCAGGCTTCCGATCGACGCACTGCCGGATATCACCAGCAATCAGGTGCAGGTGATCACCGTCTCCCCAACGCTGGCCGCGCCGGAAGTGGAACGCCTCATCACCTTCCCCATTGAACAGGCTTCCTCCAGCATACCGGGCATTTCCGAGATCAGGTCCATTTCCCGCTTCGGCCTCTCTGTCGTCACCATCGTTTTTGGTGATGATACCGATATCTACTGGGCCCGTCAGCAAGTCAGCGAGAAACTGGTAAGGGTCAAGGACGAGATCCCATTGGATGCCGGTGTGCCGGAACTGGCACCCGTTACGACCGGATTGGGAGAGATCTACCAGTATGTTGTGCGTCCCGATAAGGGCTTCGAAGATAAATATTCACTGGAAGAACTGCGGACCATACAGGACTGGATCATCCGGCGGCAGCTCCTCGGTACCAAAGGGGTGGCGGATGTGAGCAGCTTCGGGGGAATGCTCAAACAATACGAAGTGGCCATCCGCCCCGACCGGCTTAAAAGCATGGGACTCAGCATCCAGGACGTCTTTGATGCCTTGGAAAAAAATAACCAGAACTCCGGAGGTGCTTATATCGAAAAGGGACCGACCCTGTTGTTCATAAGGTCTGAAGGCATGGTCGCAAACCTCGATGAGATCCGGAAAATCCCGGTGAAAACATCGAAAGGGGGCATGCCCGTGCTCATACGGGACGTTGCCGATGTGCGCATCGGACATGCCGTCCGGTACGGTGCCATGACCTTTGAAGACAAGGGTGAAGTGTCAGGAGCGGTGGTGCTCATGCTCAAAGGCGAGAACGCTTCCATGGTGATCGAACGGATCAAGGAAAGGATGGAACAGATCCGAAAAACCCTTCCGGAAGGCATCGTCGTAGAATCATTCCTTGACCGCACAAAAATGGTCAATAGAGCCATCGGTACCGTGAAAACGAACCTCATGGAAGGTGCACTGATCGTCATTTTCGTCCTGGTATTCTTCCTGGGTAACCTCCGCGCAGGCCTCATCGTGGCCTCTGTGATACCGCTTTCCATGCTCTTCGCCATCGGGATGATGAATGCCATGGGCGTATCCGGAAACCTCATGAGCCTAGGAGCACTCGACTTCGGACTGATCGTTGATGGGGCCGTGATCATCGTAGAAGCGGTCATGCTTCGACTCTACCACTCAAAACAGCACCATGGGGAAATAAAACTCCGACAGTCGCAGATGGATGATGCGGTGGAACAATCGGCCAGTCGAATGATGAATGCCGCTGTGTTCGGACAGATCATCATCCTCATCGTATACCTGCCCATCCTGAGCCTGGTGGGCATCGAAGGTAAGATGTTCCGCCCCATGGCGCAGACCGTGGCTTTCGCACTCATAGGGGCCTTCATCCTGTCCCTCACTTATGTACCGATGATGACCGCCCTCGTGATGTCGAAGAAAGTCAGCCACACGGATAATTTTGCCGACAGGATCATGACGGCGGTCAGGAAATGGTATCAAGCGGTCCTGTCCAGGGTGCTCGAATTCCCCCGCACAGTCGTGGCCGGTGCCATACTGTTCTTCCTCCTCTCTGTCGCCGTGGCAAGCCGACTGGGTGGTGAATTCATCCCCGAACTGGAAGAAGGAGACTTCGCCATTGACGCACGCATCCTCATGGGAAGCTCCCTCACGGAGACCATCAGGGTTTCTGGTCAGGCCGCCGCAGTACTGAAGCAATTCCCGGAAGTGGAAAAAGTAGTGACCCGCATCGGTTCAAGTGAAATCCCCACGGATCCCATGCC
>CAJBPC010000210.1 GCA_903957405.1 uncultured bacterium
AATCAGCATGTGAATGCGAAAAGGAACGCCGTCTGATTCCCATTCATGAATTTTTACTTTATGTGAAAAATATTTTTAAAGCGAAAAAGAAAAAATGAAGAGTTTTCTTTCAGACACTAACTAACCTCGTGGTCTAAAAATCGGGGAGTGTTATAGTCCATTGAAGTCTCCTGGTTTCTCAAAGTGATGGCCTGAGCGTGAGTTTGAAATCGATCTTCACTTTGTCCATTTTTCCGTCGCAGATCATTTGAGCAGCTACCCTGCCCATCTCCGTGAAATTGGTGGAAATGGTGGATATGCCGTTCAGGATGAACGGCTTCATCGGGGTCTCGTTATACGAAATGATGCCGATATCCTTTCCGGGTTTTAGGGAGAGGGCTTTGATCTTTTCCAGCAGGATCACCAGGTCATCCTCCATGAGATTGATGAACACTTCGCCTGCACCTATCTTTTCCTTGGATAAGTCTTCCACCACTTTGTAGCTGAAAGCAAAGTTCACACAGAAGTTGATGAACCCGCGCAGGATCTCTTTCGGGAAATAGGTATATGCCGGGAAAATGATCTTGAGCGTATGATATTTCGAGAGCCTCAGCAGCGCTTCTTCCAAGGCGTTGTAGATGTCCTTTTCAAAATCCTCATACACCGCACCGACATCTCCCTTCACATCTTCAAGGTCCTTGTCCAGCAGGATCAGGTTCTTTCCCGACAGGCTGTTCAGTACTTCCTCCGGGGATATGTTGTTGTCGTTGAAATGAGGGATGATCACATAGTGTGTATAGTCTTCGAGTTTTCCCTGCAGGATCTTATTGAAAAGGTTATAGTCATTATTATAGATATAAAAGTCGATCGTGCCTTGTTCCCCGAGCGTAGAAGCGAAGGAGTCGTAGATGATCTTCTTGTGATGGCTCAGTTTATTGAACATGAGCAGCACCCTTTTCATCGTGTCGATCTTTTGTGCACTCACGAAATAACCTTTTCCCGGGACAGAATTGATGATGCCGAGCCGCTTTAGGTTTCGATATGCTTTCTCCGCCGTGTCCCTTGATATCTCCAGCTCAAAGCTCATGTCGCTGATCGATGGCAGAAGGTAGTTCTCTCCAATGTGCCCCATCCTGATGGCATTGAAAATAGCATTGGTCACCTGTTGGTATTTCGGGGTGATTGACTGCTCATCAATGGTCAGCACCTGAAAGATATTCGTAATGTTTTTACCCATGGTCTATCTCTGATTAAATTTTATCATACTGTTTTGTGGAGTTGAATTCAATCTGGAAAGACGAGATCAACGTTTAAAGCTATTTATCAACAGGGTAGATATGTGGGTTAAATCAGTCATTTTGGGGTGGTAAATCCGATGTCTGAAAGCGGATTTGTTTAATTTTTATATTTAATTGCCTTTTATTGTATCTTTTTTGATCATATCAATTGATATTGTCATGCATCATGTGCATCGACACGTATTTTATCGGTCAGTCCCTTCTGGCTGTCTTGTTCCCTTCAGGATCTGAGATGGAATGCCTTTGAGTAGTCCCTCACCGGCAGGCCATGGTCGTTGTTGCCCATGTGTCGGAGATCGGATCAGTCGGGATATTTTTTCATATGGCATGTCGACTTCTCCCGCATTGCTCATCCATGACCTTGTTCGGGCATCCAGTTTTCTCTGTATGCGGGCGTATCCGGGGTCGTTGAAGAGGTTTGTTTTTTCGGCCGGATCTTTTTTGCGGTCGTACAGTACGAATCTGGAGAAGGCAGTATCCGCATTTGGTAATTTTTCAGGATCCTTGGCGGGATCGGTGCAGAAGGTGTACGTAAACCTTTTTGTATAAACACCTCTCCAGTCATGCTGGTGGTTGTAGATGGGTATCTGTTTCTGCCTGCCTTTACGGTGCCGTACGATTTGAGTACTAAGGTCTTTTCCCTGGCAGGTGTTGGGCGGTGCAATGTTCAATAATCCGAGTAGCGTGGGCATGAGGTCTAGTGTGCCGATGAGCATGTTTGTGGATCCGGGACGAATGGCTTTGGGCCAGCGGATCAGGAGCGGTACATGTAGGGATTCGTTTTCCGGCCTGCCTTTGTTATTGGGCCAGTTGTGGGAAAAAAGCATATCTCCGTGGTCGGCGGTAAAGACGATGATCGTGTTGTCCAGCAATCCTTTCCGCTCGAGTGCCGACACGACCATTCCAACAGCTTCGTCAATGCCGGATATCATCGCGAGATGTCCGCGGTAGCGTATGCGGTTGGCTGTGTTATCCGCCACATTGTCGCGAAGCTTCACTCGTTGTTCGTCATACATCGCCATGTATTTGTCAGGTGCGCTGTATTTATTTCCGCCGAAATCATGAGGGGGGTGATATGCGATAAATAGTGCGAAGGGGTTGTCGTTTTGCCGACTGATGAAATCATCTGCATGTCGAGACTGACCGAAGGGTTCCCACTCTTGGTGGAATTGTTTATGTCCGGAACTATCCCACCAGTAAGCCTTTCTGGCCTCGAATTCAAGGGTGCAGTTATTGGACAGGAAATATCCGTCAAAGCCATATCGATGTGGTCCCGCAGGTATCGGGCGGGCCCTGTCGCCTCCGTAAAGGTGCCATTTCCCGATATATCCCGTTTGATATCCCTGTCTTGCAAGGACTTCTGCGAAGTATGAGCCCGGTTGGCCGGTTTCCGAACTTGAAAGCATGCGTATGTCGTTGTTCATGGCGCCATTCTGTACGGAGTGCATGCCGCTGAGCAGGATACCCCTGTACGGGGTGCATTGAGGGGTGTTGACCACGGCATTTCGGAACACCATTCCCATGGAGGCCAATTTCACGAGATGAGTAGTCAATGCCTGGCTTCCGTCATGCCATCCGACCATGTCGAATGAGTGCTGGTCGCTCATGATGAACACGAGGTTTGGTCTCGAACCATTGTTTGCCCCGGCTTGTGCCAGCCCCGACATGGCGGTCAGAAATAAAAATAAATTGGTTATGAGCAACCCCCTTGAGGACATGATCTGTATTTTATTTTCAACTAAGTAAGTGTGAAATGACGATAAAAACGCAGGTATACATGAGGGTACAGGGTGGCTCGTCTGCAGCAGGTTGATAATTTAGCCTGTCATTGCGATGTAATAGCCATTGATCGATTTCAAAATCAAATCCAAAACGTATGCTTGCTTTTCCATCACTCAGAGGGTCGGTGCGTTCCGCGAGGGGCTGCCTTCCAAGTACATCCGTACAGCTGTCACCGAGGCCGACTTTTGTACTCATTCCCTTTCTCTTCCTATTTTTTTCGATTCAGATCATCTTCGCTTCCGGTTCGGCATTTGCCGTTCCGATGCAGCAAACAGGATCGATCGATGTCGTTGGGCGTGTCGTGGATCAATCCTCCGGCTCCCCTCTCCAAGGTGTGACCTTGTCTGTCAAGGGGACGGGTGTTTCCACCATGACAGACGTCACCGGGAACTTTAAGATCACCGTGCCATCGGCAGATGCAGTTTTACAGGTTTCTTACGTCGACTACCTCAGTCAGGATTTTCCTGTCAATGGCAAGAGCGCGCTCGAGATCGGTATGAGTTCGAAGAGTTCTTCCCTCACAGATGTGGTGGTGGTCGCATATGGCACACAAAAGAAGGCTTCGGTCACGGGTGCCGTGGCATCGATCTCCGGTAAAGACCTTGCGAATGTGCCGGTTCCAAACATCTCCAGCGCACTTGCAGGCAGACTGCCCGGACTGGTCGCCGTGCAGCGAAGCGGCCAACCGGGTGTTGACAACACGTCCGTCAACATCCGCGGCTTCGGTAATGCGTTGGTCATTGTCGATGGAGTTCCGCAGGAGTTCAATCAACTTGACCCCAATGAGATCGAGAGTTTCACCATTTTGAAAGACGCAGCTGCGGCCATCTATGGCGCACGTGCCGCCAATGGTGTCATCCTGGTGACGACCAAACGTGGCAAGAACGGCAAACCGACGGTTTCTTTTTCGTCAGGACTGTCCTGGCAGACCCGAACGAACTGGTCTCGCATGGCCAATGCCGGCGAGTTCACCTCCCTTATCAACCAGGGGCGAATCAATAACGGACAGCCACTGAAGTATACAGAATACGATGTGAAGGTTTTCCGTCAAGTATCCGGAGATCCAAATGCCTTGGCAGACATGACCGATGCGGAGAAGGCCAGGTTCAAAGATGAAGACCTTCGAAACTACCACAATGAGGATCCTTTCCCCGCCGCATTCAAGGACTTCGCCCCCATGCAGCAGTATAATATCAGCTCGAGGGGTGGGAATGAAAACATCAAATACTTCATCTCCGGTGGCATCCTCGACCAGTCCAGCATGCTGCGCAGCGGTGATATGAGCTATAAGCGCTATAATCTGCGGGCCAACGTGGATGCGCGCATCAATAAAAATCTTGACGTCAGTCTGGATCTCGGCGGTCGCAATGAACGCAGGTATTATCCCATTTCCGGTATCGACTGGATCATGCAGCTGACATACTGGGGTGAGCCAGTCAAGTGGAAGACATGGCCCGACAAGACCAAGCCCGTTGGGAGTATAGTGGACGCCACGAATGCCGACCTGAGCGGATACCAGAAGTTGAATTATAATGAGTATAACTCGGCTTTCAATTTCGATTACAGGGTGCCGTTCATCAAAGGACTTTCGCTGCAAGGAAGGCTGAACTACAGGGTCGGGTTCTATTACAATGACCGGTTCACGAAGCAGTATTGGACCTACAACTATGACTTCAAGGCTGATGCATACACTCGCGCGACGACTCCTTCCGGCAACACTTCCCTGTCGGTTGAGTCAAGGCAGGATACCTGGCTGACCGGTCAGATGTTCCTCAAATATGATAGGACATTCGGGAAGCATGATGTCAAGGGCATGCTTTTGTATGAGGGACTCGATAACGGGCTCAAGTATGTAAATGCCTATCGTGAGGGTTATCTGTCCACTGCACTTCCGATATTGGGTGCCGGCGGGGATCTCAATAAGAATAATGCAGGTACGGAGCAGGAAGACGGTCGGGCCAGTTATGCAGGCCGTATCAATTACGCCTATGATAACAAATATCTGCTCGAGGCCACATTCCGATATGATGGCAATTCCATGTGGGCCAATGATTACCGATGGGGGTTTTTCCCGGGCATACTGGCTGCATGGCGCGTATCTGAGGAGGGCTTTTTCCGCAAGCATGTATCATTCATCGACAACCTGAAGCTGCGTGCGTCCCTAGGTATTTCGGGAGATGATGCAGGTGGCATCCCTTATCAATACTTGCAGACCTTCAGCATCAATGGCAGATATGTGCTGAACAACGCCATCGGAAACGGCATACGGAATAATGGCATCGCCAATCCTTATGGTACCTGGGCTGAATACAAAACATACAACGCGGGTCTGGAATTCGGGATGATGAAGAACCGCCTATATGGTGAATTGGACGTCTTTTATCGCGACGGCTACAACCTGTTGGGTACCCGGGCGGATGCGCTTCCCACCACCTTCGGGGCATCATTTCCGCAGGAGAACCTCAACAGTTCGAGCAATCGTGGCTTCGAACTCCGCCTCGGCTTCCGGGACAGAAAACGCGACTTCTCCTATAACATCGAAGGAAACGTTTCCTGGAACCGTGCCAAATGGGAGAATGTGTCTGAGCGAGATTTCTCCACGGCGTCAAATGCCGTCAAAGCGCGCGACATGGTGTCCAATTCATGGCGAAATGTGATATTTGGATACAAGGCCGTGGGCTTGTTCCAAACCCAGGCGGAGATCGACAAGTGGGCGTTGAATCAGGATAATAACAACAACCGGACGCTTCGTCCAGGAGATATCAAGTACATGGATCTTGACAGCAACGGCAGGCTTGACAGGTATGATGAAACTGTCATCGGCAACACCGTTCCACTGACCATGTTCGGACTCAATGTATCCCTTGGATGGAAGCAGTTCGACTTCTCCATGCTCCTGCAGGGTGCCGCTAATTTCGATACCCACATCAACGAAGAGAGGGCGCCTGCACAATATGAAGGAAACACTTATGCCTATGTGGCTGTCGACTCATGGACACCGGCCAATCCCAATGCGCGATTCCCGCGATTCCTGCCAGGGGCGGCACAGAACAATCGTGCACTCTCCGACTTCTGGATTCACGATGCTTCTTATGTACGCCTCAAGAATCTGCAGTTCGGGTACACGCTGCCTGAAAAGCTGATGCGTAGGGCTGGTCTCGGTACCTGCCGGTTCTATTTCTCCGGCGTCAACCTCTTCACCCTGACCGAGATGAAGAACTTCGATCCGGAAGCACCGATCGGCGACCTGAGGTACTATCCGCAACAGAAGACTTTCAGCTTCGGAGTGAACCTTAATTTCTAATTGTCAAATACCAGCAAGATGAAAAAAATATCATACTGTCTTTTAATGCTTGGCACGCTGGTCTTTATGGCGTCCTGCCAGAAGGACGTTCTCGACAAGAAGCCACTCGACAAGATATTGGACACGCAGGTATGGGAGAATGCCAGCCTGTTGGAGGCCTACGTCACCAATATCTACAGCCGTATTCAGCTTCCACTCACCTATGCACCGAATCCCACGCAGGGAGAACTCATGTTCGCAGAAGCCATTGTGAGTGATGAGGGCCTTACACCACATACATGGCATGGCATCTACCCGCGTCTCTTCGGTGTGATAGCCGCCGCTAACTCACACTATCTGGAATACTGGGATTGGGCGATCATCCGGGATATGAATACTTTTCTGGAGAACGGTGCCAAGATCAATACCACCGTCATCGACCCGACAATCAAAAAGGAAAGGCTGGCGGAAGTGCGATTCATGAGGGCGTATACTTATTTTGAATTCGTGAAGCGTTTCGGCGGTGTGCCCCTGATCACTACGGCACAGTCTGTAGATGCCCCGAAAGAAGAACTCTTCGCCAAAAGGGAGGCCGAACAGAAGATCTACGACTTCATCCTTTCTGAGATCGATGCCATTGTGAATGATCTTCCAACGGATGTGAAGACGCTACGCTTCACCAAATGGGCAGCACTTGCCATGAAGTCGAGGGTTGCACTGTATGCAGGTTCCATTGCCAAATATGGCACGGTGCAGTTAGGCGGTGTCCTTGGCATCCCATCATCGGATGCCGCTAAATATTTCAAACTCGCCTATGATGCGGCCAAGGCGGTCATTCCGACAAGTGATGGCGGACTCGATGCCACTGGAAAGTTTTCGCTATACAGGGTGGGCATCGTACCCGGCAACCCGACATCTTATGCGAATGCCTATTACAATCTTTTCATCACCGAAGGTAATTCAGAGTCGATCTTCGAAAAACGTTACCGCAGCATCGACCTCGGCAACTCTCTGAATAAATTTGAAAACGCATTCACCCCAACCGCAGAATTCCTCAACTCGTTCGAGAACATCGATGGCTCCAATCCAATCATCAATTTTGATGGAGCGGTGGTCAATAGCCAATCCGAGTTGTGGATGAAACGCGAACCCCGGTTTCACGGGGCATTCCGCTGGGACCAAACACCCTGGTTCCCTGGAGATACCATGTTCACCCATAATTATGTGATCACCAGATCCGGATCCATGGATGTCAATCCCGCCACCGTGCATTACAAGGGGAATGGCAAACCCATCAGGGGCGCTGGCAACTATGCCACCACCGGCTCTCCCGTCTATCGTAAGAAATTCTCAAGGCCTATCCTCGAAGTCAACTGGGGAGAATCCACCACGCCTGCTATTCTTTACCGGTTGGGTGAGATGTACCTCAATGCTGCAGAGGCTGCCTTTGAGCTGGGCAACTCCTCCGAAGCCCTCGCCTTCGTCAACAAGATCCGCGATCGCGGCGGCGTCAGTTCTCATGCCTCCATCGATATGCCCAAGATCATGCGCGAACGCAAGATCGAACTGATGTTCGAAGGCCATCGATTCTACGACCTTAAGCGATGGAGACTCGCCGACAAGAGCATCGCACAGGGAGGTGTCAACGGAAGGCCTAACAGGATAGAGGTATACTATGACCTGAGGGATGATAAATACAAATTCTTGCACAAGAACGCAGCCTATCCCAACCCTACCGTTTTCAAGCCTGGATATTACTACCATGTCCTCCGACAGGGCTGGCTTACAAACAACACGAATCTGATCCAAAATCCGGGCTATTGATTTGACTTCCGTGAATGTCTGACCGGACTATCCAATGGCCGGTCAGACATTTCATTTCTCTAAAATTTTCAGATTGCTGCGGTATTACATATTCCTTCTACTGACCATACTTGCACCTGACCCTGCATGGTCACAGGCCCATATCGATGTCTATAAAAAGAAGCATATCCGCAACCGCATGCTGCAGGTGGCGGAATGGCAAATCGACCATCCAAAATATTCACCGACCGACTGGACTAACGGAGCCCTATACGCCGGCATATTCGCAGCCTGGCAGACCACAGGATCCGATCGCCTGATGCAGCATATGCTCGATTGGGGGAATAAAAACCAATGGTCGCTTTCAGCGGAGGCACCATGGATAGCAGACCATATCGCAGTGGCTCAGACCTATATCGATATCTATCGGGTGAAAGGGAATCCCCTTTACATAAGGGCTTTGCTCGATACCATCGCAAGAATGCCGGCGACCACCTATCCCTTCAAAGGAGTGGAAGTCATTAAATACTGGTGGTGTGATGCACTCTTCATGGAACCGCCTGCAC
>CAJBPC010000211.1 GCA_903957405.1 uncultured bacterium
ATGGATTCGGCGCACCGCCACCGACCTGTGCCCATGAAGCACGCACTTTGGCGAAGTTGATCGCCTCGGGGAGTTTGAACGCGTCGGTCGCGATGAAGCTTGCACCCACGGACGGATACAAAAGGGTGTTGTTGTTGGAGGACAGGGTCGAGAACTGATCCTGGCGGACGGTACCGTTCAAGAAAAGGAAGTTCTTGTATCCCACGTTGGCCTGTGCGAACACGGAGTTGATCCCCAGTTCGGAGAAGCCGTAAGAGAAAGAAGGCGCTGCAACATTCCTTACGCTGTGTACGAAGGGAACGACCAGGTTGTCGCCGCCACCGCCTTTAGACTCGCTGGAACGACGCATGCGGTTACCGCCCAAAAGGACATCCACGTTGAAGTCAGAGAAAGTCTTGGTGGCACCAACGAATAGGTCGAGGTTGTCTTCACGCAGTGTGGTGAAGCTCTCGTAGTAGTCACCTTTGGGTTTGAAGGCTGTGCCATATCCCGTGTAACTAGCGTCATCACGGCTGAGGAAGTCTGTACCGGCACGACCTTGCACATACAACCAGTCAAGGATGTTGTACTTAAGCGATACGTTTCCGAGGAAACGATCCGTCTGGTCTAGGCGGTAGAAATTGTAGGCTCCCCAGTATGGATTGGTCTGGTAGACATTCGCCTGATAGCCGAGCTCATTTCCATTCTCCGCTGCACCCTTGCTGTCCTTGCCCTGAATGGCGGAAAGAGGGAGGGTGTTGGGGAACATGAAGATCGAGAAATTGCTGTTACCCGGTGAGTCAGACAGGCGCGGCCTGTTCTTGGCTTTTTGACGGGTGTACTGTCCGGAAACCGAAAGCGTGAATTTCTTCATCACGCTGTTGATGTTCCAGTTGAAGTTCTGACGGTTGAACGTGGCGTTTGGCATGATGTCCTTGTTCGAAAGATCAGACACACCGAAACGATAATTGCCATTCTGGTTGCCACCGGAGAAAGCCACGGAGTTGTTCACCGACATCCCTGTGCGATAGAAGCTGTTCAGATCCACTCCGTTGTGGGAGTAAGGCCTGCTCTTCCCGTCGAAGTTGATGACAGAGGATCCGTCAAATTTCTGTCCCCATGCACCCTGACCGATGTCAAACGCATCAGATGCGAGTGCCGGCTTCTGGCCATCACGTCCTACACCATACTGCTTTTGGAAGTCTGTGTAGTCAATGGCCTGATCCCAGGTCACGTTGGAATTGACGGAGATGCCCACACCCTTGCGGGCTTTACCGGTCTTGGTAGTGATCATGATCACCCCGTTTGCCGCACGTGCACCATACAATGCCGCTGCAGTATTTCCTTTGAGGACAGATATGCTTTCGATGTCGTCGGGGTTGATGGCAGACAAACCATCACCTGCATCATTACCACCCCACATGCCTGCGCTGCCGAGGTTGGAACTTTCCATGGGAACACCATTGATGACATACAAAGGCTGGTCATTACCCAACAGCGATGATCCACCGCGGATCAGCACACGGGAAGAACCACCCGCACCGGAAGCCGGTGTGGATACGTTCACACCAGCAACCTTGCCACTAAGGGCGTTGCCGATATTCGCAGTGCGGGATTCCGTGAAACGGTCTCCGCCAACTTGAGTGACTGAATACCCCAGCGCCCGCTTCGAACGGGTCATGCCGAATGATGTCACGACGATCTCGGATTGAGTGAATCCCTGAGCAGGGGTAAGGGCGATGCTCACGGTCAACTGATCCGCAGACACCGGCACTTCGATCGAATTGAAGCCTATACCACTGACGATCAGCGTTACGGCTCCACGAGCTTCCAAAACAAAATTTCCTTCATTGTTGGCACTAGCACCCGCGCTGGAACCTTTCACCGAAATGGAAGCTCCCGCAACAGGCTCGTTGTTATTGCCTACCACTTTGCCTGAGATCTTCCTTGTCTGCGCACTGGCAAACAAAGAAAACATCAGCAGAGGGATGAGCAACATCCTTGAAATTTTCTGCATAGCGTTAAAGTTTAATTAAAAATGAATCGCGAAATTGTAAAAAAAATTAAAAACTAAAAAACTTTCACAATATTTTTAGATAAGACATACCAACAACGCATTTCGCTGCCTGCTGCTGTATTTTTTCAAAAGACATCTGTAATAAATCCAACCACCGTCCCTCACCTATTCGTAACCCACTAAAAGACAATTATTTAATAAGATGCATCTTCGATTGCCATACATCCTGTTGCTATCCATTCACGGGATGTGCTGCATGGCACAAAAGCAGGCAAAAGACCTCCCTCTGCCTGAAAATAACAACTTCTTCGTGCTGAAGCATGGGGGAATTATCAGAGGGAATGCCGAAAAACCGGATATTGCCCTTGTCTTCACCGGTGATGAATTCTTTGAAGGACTGACATCCATCACAGATGCTCTTGCAAAAAATCAGGTGTCTGCCAGTTTCTTCCTCACGGGGCGCCTCTACCGAAATCCCGACGCAAAAAAATCCATCCAAAGGCTTATCAGGCAGAAACACTACTTCGGTCCGCACTCCGACCAGCACCTTCTCTACAATGACTGGTCGGAACCGGACAGCCTATTGGTCAGCCGCGACTCATTTTCAACTGATCTGCAGGCCAATTACCGGGCCATGGAAGCACTGCGCATCCGGCACCAACAGAAATACTTCATCCCGCCTTACGAATGGTGGAACGCAACCATTGCCGGATGGTGCAGGGATTTGGGCATCACGGTGATCAGCTTCTCCCCCGGCACTGCCACCAACGCCGACTACGCTTTCCCGGAAATGGGCAAGGCATATCGCCACTCCGACACCCTTTTGAATCGACTCTTGGCCCTGGAAGAACAATCCGGTTTGAACGGCGCCATGATCCTCATACACATCGGTACGGACCCAAGAAGGATTGATAAACTCTATGATCGGCTGCCGGATCTGATCCGCGTCCTGAAAAAAAGGGGATACCGGTTCCTGCGGGTGGATCAGCTCCTCCAACGCCAATAAAATCATACTTCCGCGTTGGGCCGGCCTTTGGGGGAACCGTCCTACATTATGAGTCATCATCCCTTTCGGTTATCCCCGGAAGGGTTAATGGCTCATAAAGGATCCTTCAAAAAAAGATCATCACCCAAAACTGCCTACGAGTATTGCAGCAGTACGGTTAAAATATCCATTTCATTTGAGTTCAACCACCATCTCAATTTCGACTGCGATATTATTCGGCAG
>CAJBPC010000212.1 GCA_903957405.1 uncultured bacterium
AAGCCTTGGTTGGAAAGAGTTGCTGCAAGAGATTATCGCCGCCTGAGGGTGAATTGCAATCAAAAGCCGACCATGTTGTGCTGGAGAAAACAGCAATGGGCTTGCAGGCTCCGGTGGCGGATGCGATGGACCTCACCCGGGTTCCTGATATGTCGGCATCCTTCATGAACTGAATCTGATAGACATCTCCCGGATTGTTCAGTGTAACCCGGATGGTATCCCCGGGAGCCCGGTTTCCATTTCGACTCGTAGCCACTGTGACGATTTCTACCGTTGTGGCAGCCTCCGGAGCGACCACACTCACCTGCCCAAAACCACTATTGAGTCCTGAAGCACCGGTACTCGAATAGCTCGGAACAATATATTCTTTGCCCAGCACATTCACCGGGAGCGCCAATGTGGCCCCCGAGCGTGCAGCATTGATGATATGCGCATAAACCACAACGGGCTGATCAGCGGTGACAAGTATCCCTGCATTTGCCTGTATGCCTTCCGCAAGTGTATGAACAATACCGAGATTGGAAGCATCACCCGATGCATTTGGACCAATGAATTTACGGGTGACCGTATTGGCCATGACCGTAAATGAAATGGTGGACGCACCGACTTTTATCGTTCCGGAAGCGTTCACATCAGATGTGATGTAAATACCCATGGCAGAATTATTACCATCCACATGATCCGGATACGTTAACCAAAAGCTTTTTCCCTTATTGGAAAAATCCTGGCCTACTGTCATCGTGACAGAAATCACAAAGAGGAATAGAAGGGATACACGAGATCTCATACGATAAAGGTCGATAATGTAGATGTTAAAAGCGGAAAAATCAATCAACTTTTCAAATCATCCTTTCCACAATCAATCCATCAAATGAACAGTGATGACTCATATCTTCCCCGCAGGAAACTTGCTTAAAATGTCCAAAGTGGATTTTCCCATATTCAAAACAAGATCCAACATACTAAGGTTGGGTTGAAAGCCTATCTTTTCTTCAAAAACCTGAGGGTATGTGGGGAATGGTCCAAGATCGGGATCTTGGAAATTATTCGGCCGGATCCTGTCACGAAGATCCCAAAAACCACTTTCCACTTCATCAGGGGCATTCCCCACGGAAAGGGACGCCCCTACCGCGTCGTTCAACCACTCAAAACTCGCCAGGTTCCAGTCAGCCAGAAAAGTCTCCCTGCGCCGAAACAACAACTCCAAGGAATCGCCATAGTGAAAAAACCAAGGCGAATTTCCATAAGCTGATGATATGGAACGCCAATGTCGCTCCTGCCAGAAAGCCGAATGATCGATCCTTGTTTCACTAAAAGAAGACCTCACAGAGCGTCCACCCAGTATGGGCACCGTCAGCGAAAGCAAACCATTCGCCGTTGAAATAACACAGCGATTCCTAAAACTCATTTTTCGGAAGCTATCACATAACGAAAAATCAATATGGTTGCTTTTTAATAAAGTCGAATACGAGACAATGTTCATAAAGTATTGACTTTCAATCTTAATATTCATCATTAGCATTCTTGTTTAACCTTTGCAAAAGACCTTAAAAGCATTGATGCAGATGTGGGAAAAGTGAACATTTATGCTATATTATTACATGAGTAAATAGTCATAAATTATTGATATACAATAATTTATATTATTATAAAGTTACTAACTATTTTAGTATAAATAAACCGGTCACAAAGTGTCACTTTTTAGGT
>CAJBPC010000213.1 GCA_903957405.1 uncultured bacterium
GATACTTTATAGGCCACTGCTTTTGAAAAAAAGAAGATGACGATGTCCCTGTGAAAGAAAAAAGGTATTTTCATAATTCCACAAATGATGCTGAATATGAAAGCCTGGTCAGTCTTTTCCTTTTTTTTGATCTGCATCACGGCCGTAGCGGTCAGCCATTTCGCCGGTAACAAAACCACGGACCGGTTTCAAAAGAAAACCTCCGCCATGCCGGTGGGCAGACTGGCAGAGGAAGGCGGCTCCAAAAGGGCGGCCTGGGAGTGGAAGATGCTTCGGGATCCGTCAACGGGTAAGATCCCGGAAGGAATCCGCCAACAGGAAATGGAGTGGGTAAGGACCATGCCTGTCAGGGAATATGGGGGGTTCGATGCCATCACCGCACCAAACAGTACCATGATCGCCAATGCATACGTGCCGGTCGGACCGACGCAGAATGGCGGCAGGACAAGGGCGATCGCCTTCGATATCCGCTATAACGGCACCACCAATAGGATCATGCTCAGCGGCGGCATCAATGGCGGAATCTTCAGGAGTACGAATGGTGGTCAGAGCTGGGCGTTCGTCCACCCGACCGATGAGGTTCGCAGCGTCTCCAGCCTTGCACAGGACCCCCGGGCCGGATTTCAAAATACATGGTATGCCGGAACCGGAGAAGCCATCGGCATCTCAGCCTCCGTTCAGGGAGCTTTCGTGCTCGGCAATGGCATTCTTAAGTCGACGGATAACGGCATCACCTGGGCCAAACTCACAAACACGGCCGACGACAATCCTTCCAACTTCAGTTATTTCGACATCGTACACCGGCTGGCCGTGCATCCGACTAACGGTCACGTATATGCGGCAATACAGCAGCGCATCGTCCGCTCCACCGATGGTGGCACTACATGGAATATCGTTCTAAGCTCTTCCACAGCCACCAGCTCCGACAATGGCATGGCGGATATCATGATCAACAAGGCCGGCACAAGGCTCTTCGCAGCACTATCCGGTAGAAACCCGGACCGTACGTCTGTCGGGGTATGGACATCCGCCACAGGAAATTCAGGAAACTGGAGCAGGATGGCTGGAGGACTCTTTGGCCAAACAGATTCCGTACCCGGATGGCGTGCATACGACAATACGGTGAATGCAAGCGGGGAATACAGCAATGGGTGGGGCAGGGTCACTTTCGCTTTGGCGCCTTCGAACCAGAACATCATGTATGTGCTGGCGGACAATGGACAAAGGGCTTCGAGCAATAAAGCGGAGGCTGATCTTTTCAAATGCGATATGACTTCAAACCCTTTCACCTGGACCAATGCATCAGCGGGACTGACTGCGAAGATCGATGATGGCACTTCAACCGAAGACACCTGGTTCGAAGCGCAGGGCGGTTATAACCTGACCATCGCCATCCATCCGACCCAACCCAATTACGTATTTGTCGGCGGAGTGAATCTTTACCGTTCTTCAGATGGTTTTGCAACGCCTGCAAACACTGTATTTTCCGGCGGTTACGAATCAGTGACTTTTGACGATCCAAACTATATCAGTCATGTAGACTACCACTTCATCGCCTTTGACCCGTCAAACCCGAACCGTATGGTCGTGGCATCCGACGGAGGCCTGGCATATACCGAAAATTCAACGGCCACCAGGATATCCTGGGCAAATATGAACAGCCAGTACCAAACCATCCAGTATTATCATGTGGGCATAGACCCGACACCCGGCTCCCGGGTATACTTCGGAGGTTGCCAAGACAATTCCACGACTTTCAGAGACGCTCTAGGGCTTTTAGGCAGCAGCCTTCAGGACAGCAACGACCATTACATTCTTGTCGGTGGAGATGGCTGCCAGGTGGGCATGACAACGAAAAACACATCCGGACGACAATTCCTTTTCGCGTCAGCACAGGAAGGCTATTTCTTCCGGGTCAAGCTTTTCCCGCCTTTCGATAATACATTCTACACCTTCATAAAACCCTCCACCGCAGGTACAGGTGAATTCGTCACGTATTACCACCTCGATGAAGACAATACCGAGCATCTTTACTACGCCAGCTACGATACCCTCTACCGGACAACCACATCGACCACCGTCACCCCTACGACCGGCTGGACCATGATGTCGGGCGTATCATCACAGATCGTTGGGAGTATCTATTCCATGGCCACTACTAGGGGTCCATACAAATCAACAAATAACCTTTTCATAGGTACCGATCAGGGCAGGGTCTACCGGCTGAGGGATCCTGCCAATGCGGGTGCCGGTGCAATAGCCGACAACATCACACCTTCCGGCTTGACGGCTGGCGCCGTTGTGAGTGACCTGGCGGTAAACCCAAGAAATCATGACACCCTCATGGTCGTGGCATCCAACTATGGAATCAGCAGCATCTTCTGGACAGGCAATGCGACCGCAGCCTCCCCTGTCTGGCAGATCGTAGAAGGAAACCTCACCATCCCATCCGTAAGGGCCTGTGCCGTAGTGGCAAAATCAAGCGGAGTGGAATACTATGCCGGCACCTCCAGCGGACTCTTCAGCACGGCCAATGTCAATGGCGGCAGTACGGTATGGGCCAGGGAGACCGGGGGGCCAATGAATACCGCAGTGGTCAACTCACTGGCATATCGTTGGCAAGACAATACCTTGCTGGTGGGTACTCACGGTAACGGCATGTTCGCCGCGTATATCGGTAATGCCGTCAACCTGCCCACGCCAGTGATTTCACCGGTCCGCGACGACCCGAATTTCATCCGCTCCGCATTTCCCACAACCACTAGCGGCATGGTGACTTATAGAACCGGGAACATGACAGCCATCAGAAAGATACGGGTACAGCTGACGAATATGACCGGACAGCTCACATATGACCAGGAAAAAAGCTACCGCGACGGAACGATCGACATCGGAAGGCTGCCAAAAGGGGTTTACATCCTCACAATCACGAGCCCGGATAGAAAATATCAATACGTCAGACGGATAATTCGGGACTGATGACCGCCATTCCTTGATTATATTCGCATTGTATACGTACATCGTTCCGGATAATTACATTTCGGATTGTGTTTACCATTCATTAACCCGCATCAGAAAAAGATCTCATGGCCCCGCAACCCTGGCGCAATGCTCAAGTTACACGCATCGAAGAAGAAGCGACTGACACGCTTCGTTTCGGATTCAAGGTCCCGGAACTCGACCGCTTCGATTTCATACCCGGTCAGTTCGTTACGTTCGACCTCCCCATCCACGAAAAGTCGAATAAACGCTGGAGAAGTTACTCCATCGCATCATGGCCTGACGGCAGCAATGAGTTCGAACTTGTGATCGTCCTCAATCCGCAGGGACTTGGCACCAACTACATGTGGAAGGAGTTCATTGTGGGTACGGAAATCCCCTATCGAGGACCACAGGGCGTTTTCACCCTGCCGAAGGAGACTGAAAAACAGGATCTTTTTCTGATCTGCACCGGAACCGGCATAGCGCCTTTCAGGAGTATGGTGCACCATGCAATACAAGAAGGGATGCCATACCGAAACGTTCACCTCATCTTCGGCACCAGGACAAAAGACAACCTGCTGTACTATGATGAGCTGTCGGCGCTTGCTGAAAAACACAGCAACTTCAACTTTATCCCCGTACTCTCACGGGAAGAATGGCATGGGGAAACAGGCTATGTGCACAATGTGTATGAAAAGCTTGCGGCAGACCGGCAGCCTGCAGACTTCTACCTTTGCGGCTGGAAAAACATGATCGATGAAGCAAAAAAAAGAATCACCGACATGGGCTATGACCGCAAATCCATTCACCAGGAGATCTACGGATAAGACATTCCCTGACCCCATAGTTTTTTCAGATGTTCATCATTTCCAAGATCACCGGACTTGCCCTCAACCCATTGCTTTGGATATTGCTGCTGATGATCGCGGCCTGGCTCACCCGAAGCCCATCCATCAAAAGAAAAACTACCTTGCTGGCATTGCTGGCAGCGATTTTTTTTTCAAACGGATGGATCATCAAGAACATCATGGCAAGGTACCAGACCGCCCCCAAGCCCATGACAGCGGGGGAGAGATACGAAGTGGGGATACTCCTTGGTGGCATGGCAGGATTCGATGAGGCTGACGGAACGGGTTATTTCGGGGCATCCTCCGATAGGTTCATTCAGGCAGTCCGCCTTTACAAGCTTGGGCATATCAGAAAAATCATCGTCACCGGAGGACAGTCGAGCCCTTTCCCCAAAAACGACTTGCGGGAAGGGGATTTCATCACCGCAACACTGATGGAAATGGGCATCCCGAAGCAGGACATCTTCAACGAGCGGGATTCGAGGAACACCATTGAGAATTCAGCTTTCACACACCGCATCACCGATTCTTTGCAGGTGCGGGAAGCCAGTGTGCTGATCACATCGGCATCTCACATGCCACGGGCACTTAGGATATTTCAAAAGGAAGGTATTAAGGTCAGGGAGTTCCCATGCAACTACAGTGTCAGGCCTTCAGGCGCGCAGTTCGGCTGGCAGAGCTTCCTCCCCACTTCAAGTGCATTGGAGGAATGGAGCGTCCTCATGAGGGAGCTCACGGGGACCCTGTTTCTCATATTGAAAGGATACTAACGGTAAAGGCTACTTGATTTGCGCGCGGACGAGCTCCCGAAGGGTTGCGATGGGTACCCGCTCCTGCTGCATGGAGTCACGGTACCTGATCGTCACCGTTTGGTCCTCCTTGCTCTGATGGTCGATGGTCACGCAGAAGGGCGTACCCAATGCATCCATCCTGCGATAGCGCTTGCCGATGGTGTCCTTTTCCTCGTAGAAACAGTAGAAGTCTTCGCGACATTCCTTCATGATCTCTCTGGCTATTTCGGGCAGACCGTCCTTTTTCACAAGTGGCAGCACCGCAAGTTTGATGGGCGAAAGCCTCGGAGGGATCCTCAGTACGACACGGCTGTCTTCTTTGCCGTCCTCTTTTGTCCAATGCTCCTCCGCATATGCATGCGAGAGGGTCAGCAGAAACATCCGGTCAAGGCCGATGGACGTCTCTATCACATAGGGAACGTAATTCTTATTGATCTCGTTGTCGAAATATTGCAGCTTCTTTCCGCTGAACTGCTGATGGCTCGACAGGTCGAAGTCTGTGCGGGAATGTATCCCCTCCACCTCTTTCCAACCGATCGGAAATGCGTATTCGATATCGACTGCGGCATCTGCGTAATGTGCAAGTTTTACGTGGTCATGGAAGCGGTAATGCTCGGCCGGGAATCCAAGGGTCGTGTGCCATTTCATCCTTTCCTCCTTCCAGTATTCATACCATTCCTTCTGAGTGCCGGGACGTATGAAGAACTGCATCTCCATCTGTTCGAACTCACGCATTCGGAAAATGAACTGCCGCGCCACGATCTCATTGCGAAAAGCCTTTCCTACCTGCGCAATGCCGAAGGGTATCTTCATCCTGGCAGACTTCTGCACATTCAGGAAATTGACAAAAATGCCCTGTGCGGTCTCGGGACGCAGGTAGATTTCATTCGCATCTTCGGCGACTGAGCCCAACTGGGTGGAAAACATTAGGTTGAACTGCCTGACATCCGTCCAGCTTGCAGTGCCGCTCACAGAACATTTTATTCCAAAGACTTCTATCAATCCTTTCAGGCCCGCCATGTCGCTTGCCGCCAGCAGGCGATCCATTTCGGCAATCACTTTTTCAGCACCTTCTGTGTCCCCTTTTGCATTCAACGATTCGGCATATCCCTCAATGAGATGGTCGACACGATATCGCTTTTGGCTGTCCTTGTTATCGATCATCGGATCGCTGAAATTGTCTATATGGCCGGAAGCCTTCCAAATGGTGGGATGCATGAATATCGCAGTGTCAATACCGACGATATTGTCATGCATGCGCGTCATGGAATTCCACCAATGGTCGCGGATATTCCTCTTCAGCTCACTCCCCCATGGACCGTAGTCGTACACGGCACTCAGTCCGTCGTAGATCTCGCTCGATTGAAACACAAAACCGTACTCTTTGGCATGTGAGATGATGGCCTGGAACTTGTTGGGATCTGTAGAAATCATACGGCTCAAAGATACCGCAAAATCGGAACAGGAAGTCTGAAAATGGTCATCGGTGGGTTCGAATTTGCAATCAAACGCATTCAAATGTTGATGGGCCCTTATCTGAGTTTTTCATTTTCCCTGTGTCTATCACCATCCCGGATGGTCTTTTTCTCAAAGCTTTTTTCAAGCGCTTCCGTCAGGTTCACACCGGTCTGGTTGGCAATGCAGAGCAGCACCCAGAGCACATCGGCCATCTCTTCTGACAGGTCTTTTTGCAGGTCCGACTTTTTGAATGACTGGTCTCCATAGGTACGAGCCATGATTCTTGCCAGTTCACCGACCTCTTCCGTTAGGATGGCCATGTTGGTGAGTTCGCTGAAATACCTGACACCGATCGTCCGGATCCATTCATCCACCCTTTGTTGCGATTCAGCAATGGTCATTGGATTGTTTTAATTTTTTATCTGCGGCATTGCAAGGTTCATTCTTTTAGGCGGGAGTCGATGATGATCGTCACCGGACCATCATTCACCAAAGACACTTGCATATCCGCGCCAAAAACACCCGAAGGGATTGTCATGCACAACTCCCTCTCTAGGATGGATTTCATCATGTCATACAAAGGGACCGCCTCTTGAGGCCTTGCCGCGCGTATGTAAGATGGCCGGTTTCCCTTCCGGGTAGATGCGTGCAGCGTGAACTGGCTGACAAGGAGCAGCGCTCCTCCGACGTCCTTCAGCGAAAGGTTCATGACCCCTTCATCATCATCGAATATCCTGAGGTTGATGATCTTCGCACTCAGCCATTCAAGATCCTCGATGGTATCGTTCACCTCTATGCCCAGCAAGATCATAAGTCC
>CAJBPC010000214.1 GCA_903957405.1 uncultured bacterium
AGATACCGATGGCCGTTCATCTCTCCCTTATTGAGCAACATCTGCATGATTACGGCAATGTCGTAAGCCGTGCTGAAGAGTCCTGCGTGGCCTGCGATGCCGCCAAAAAGGGCAGCTCCCGGATCATGGACATGGCCGTGAATGAGTTGTTTGCGAAAGGTCTTTTCCGACTCTGTCGGAGCGATCCTGTTGCGGGCAAACCTGTCGGATGGCAGGAATCCGGAAGCCACCAGGCCCATGGGCCGATAGAATTCTTTCGTGACATATTCGTTGAGCGGTAGCCCGCTGATGGCTTCGACGATCTCACCCAGAAAGATGAAGTCATTATCGCTATAGATGTATGTGCCAGGCTTTTCAAGCGGGCTCTGCAGGATCCTTCTATACATCGTATCCCGAAAATCATTTCGGAGGAACATCGTTTCTGTCACGCGGATGTCGAAGCCGGAGTCTCGATGGTCGGTGTAAAACCCTTTTACAGGTGCTACGCCGGCACTGTCAAGTGTTTCCTTGTAGAACGGGATGAAGGATCTCAGCCTTGCCTGATGGAGTAGGATATCCCGAATGCGCAAGCCTTCCTTGTCTGACCCCTTCGTCCAGGGCAGATAATCCCCAAGAGTACCTTCGAGATCGACCCTGCCCTCATCATACAGTTTCATGAGGGAAACGGTCGTGGCACAGATCTTTGTCACCGATGCCATATCGTAAATGGTCTCTGGCGAGACGGGTAGCAAACTGTCGTAGGTCAGGTGTCCGAATGCCTTGTGGTAGACGATCCTTCCATTGCGGACGACCAGCACCACACAACCGGGCGTTGACTGTTGCCGGATGGCATCCTCTGCAAGGGAGTCCACCGATTGCAGGAAACTGCCCGAGATGCCCACCGTGGATGGCTGTGCTTCAGGAAGGAGGGGTATGGACAGGCCGGTACCCGCGGGCAAATCGGCACAGATGCTGACAGGGAGTTGACCCTGGGGTAGCAGCTTTCCTTTGAGGATATCGGCCGAAACATCGTGCGTGATAGGTTCATCCTCATAACACACCAGCAGGTTATTCACACCACAAAAAGCCTTTGCCGCATAGGGATTCCCGAACAGCAGGACGGTTGAAGGCTTCATGGCGGCGGTCTGCTGAAGCAACTGGAGTGAGGCATCACTCATGCCGAAATTCTTTCCCGGGAAACGGGTCAGGCCATGTACGGAAATCACTACCCGGTCGTATCGCTGACGGATCAGTTCCACGATGGATGCGATCCTTTCAGAAGATTGTTTATGATCGAAATGGAATACATCCGCATTGTGGTCAAGCCGCATCCTTCTGGAAAAGGCATTGTCGGTTGCGCTTCCGATGGACACCAGTGCTATCTTCATATGCCCGGAAGTTGGCAGTGGGAAAGCTTCCTTATCGCTATGCCTGGCGAGTGTTACGGCCTTTTCAGCGATGATGCGGCGAAGGGCGGCCGAATTTCGGTTAAGGTCCTCCGTTAGTCTGTCGTAGACCACTGGATCCTGGTTTGCCAGGCCATACTTGTACTTCGCATGCAGTACGCGGCGAACGCTCTCGTCGATGGTCTGCCACCCGAGTTTTTTCTTTTTTATCGCATCCTTCACCCTGGCGATCACGGAAGGTATGTCTCCCGGCAGGCAGAGCATGTCATTCCCTGCGATCAACGCCTCTACGGAAGCCTCTCCGCCGGGGAAATATTTGGTCACTCCCTTCATCTCCAGTGCATCGGTGAAAGTGAGTCCACGGAAACCGAGTTCTTCCCGCAGGAGACCGGTCACATTTTTCCGGGAGATGGATGTCGCACGGTTCGGGGAGTTATCGATAGCGGGTATGTACAGATGCGCCACCATGATGCTCCCTACGCCGCCCCGGATAAGTTCGCGGAAAGGGTACAGCTCAAGGGAATCCAGTTGAGCCCTGCTCTTATTGATCACGGGCAGATCGTAATGCGAATCCACGGCCACATCGCCATGCCCCGGGAAATGTTTTGCGGAAGCCATGACACCTGCATCCTGCATTCCCCTCATGTACTGCAGGCCGTGCCCTGCCACACGTTCTTTGTCCTCCCCGAAGGATCGGTCATTGATAACGGGATTACTAGGGTTGTTGTTGACGTCGACCACCGGTGCGTAGTTCACATGGATGCCCATCCGCCTGCACTGCTCCCCCACCCATCGGCCATAGTCGTAGATGACCTTAGGATCCTTCACTGCGCCAAGCATCATCTGCCTGGGAAGACCCGCGACACTATCCATCCGCATACCCAGGCCATTCTCGGCATCGATGGTCATGAGGATGGGCGTTCTGGCAATGGACTGGAACCGGTTCACCAGCGTGGCCTGTTTCACCGGTGCACCCTGGAAAAGGCAGATGCCGCCTATGTTGTAACGGCGTACCGCATCCTCCACCTCACGCTCATGGAAAGTGACCGTACGGTTGCCGATGGAGGACATTCGAACGACCATCAGCTGGCCGATCTTCTCCTCCGGTGTCAGGGTTCTGAAAACACTGTCGACCCATGCATCCTCAGGCAGGCTGCTTTTGCGTTGTGCAGACAAGGTGGCCACTAAAAAAAAACTGTAGAGAAGAAGGAATGTCTTGCGCATCATCAACAGGCTTTCGGATAATCAATGTAATTTTACAGGCTCGATAAAATTAAGAAGAATTGACCGACCTGATACACTTATTACCCGATAACATCGCCAACCAGATCGCAGCAGGCGAAGTGATACAGCGGCCTGCAAGTGCCGTGAAGGAGTTGCTGGAGAACGCCGTGGATGCCGGTGCAGAGGATATACACCTGATCGTGAACGATGCGGGCAAATCACTCGTGCAGGTCATCGATAACGGCAAAGGGATGAGCGAGACGGATGCCCGCATGTGTTTTGAAAGGCATGCGACCTCCAAAATCAGCAGGATAGACGATCTCTTCACCATACGGACCATGGGATTCCGCGGTGAAGCATTGTCATCGATTGCCGCAGTCGCTCAGGTGGAGCTCAAGACCCGCAGGGCGGATGACGAGTTGGGTACTTTCATCGAGATGGAGAACAGCCAGGTAAGGCGGCAGGAACCCTGCGCCTGTGCATCCGGCACCAGTTTCGCGATGAAAAATCTGTTCTTCAACGTCCCGGCACGCAGGAATTTCCTGAAAAGCAACGCCTACGAGTTACGACTCATAGTGGAGGAATTCATTCATGTGGCATTGGCATTTCCTGAGGTGCAGTTTATCCTGACAAGCAACGGACAGGAGGTCTACCACCTCTCAAAGGGTAACCTCAAACAGCGCATCGTGCAGGTCATGGGCAACAATTACGCTTCAAGGATCGTGGGCGTGCATGAGAATACCGATTATCTGAACGTACAGGGTTTCGTTGGAAAGCCCGATTCGGCAAGAAAAACACGCGGGGAACAGTATCTTTTCGTGAACAACCGGTACATCCGGAGCGCTTACCTGAACCACGCGGTCATGAGCGCATACCAAGACATGATTCCCGAGCAGACCTATCCGCTCTATGTTCTTTTCCTGGACATGGATCCTGCACAATTGGACATCAATGTCCATCCCACCAAACAG
>CAJBPC010000215.1 GCA_903957405.1 uncultured bacterium
AGCGGGCTCCCTTCCTTGAACTTTCGATGTCAAGGACACCTGCCAGACTCATTGGTTGGTTGGCAACGATGCCGATACTGCGGCCAGCCAGCCTTGCAAATCCAACCACGATATTTTCTGCGTAATGTTTGTGGATCTCCATAAATGACTCCTTGTCGCAGATACCATGAACCACTTCTCGGATATCATAAGGAACCGTCGTGCTTTCGGGAATGATATGCTCCAATTCCTCCCTGATCTCATCACCCAGAACATATGGGGAACTGGCTTGCACATCCTCGCAATTTTGTGGGAAATAACTCAGCAGCAGCTTGATCTTATTCAGACAGTCCACATCATTTGAAGCGGTGAGGTGCGTCACACCAGACTTGGTCGAATGGGTGGACGCTCCACCCAACGCTTCGGAGCTGACTTCTTCATTTGTAACTGTCTTCACTACGTTAGGTCCTGTCACGAACATATAACTCGTGCCCTCGACCATGATGGTAAAATCAGTCATGGCAGGGGAATAAACAGCACCTCCTGCGCAAGGACCCATCACTGCGGAAATCTGAGGAATGACTCCTGAGGACTGCACATTTCTGTAAAATATGTCTGCATATCCGCCAAGAGACCTTACGCCCTCCTGTATCCGTGCCCCGCCGGAATCGTTCAGCCCAACCATCGGTGCACCATTTTTCACTGCCATATCCATCACTTTGCAGATCTTCTCAGCATGGGTCTCAGACAAGGATCCACCGATTACGGTAAAATCCTGTGAAAATACATATGTCAAACGGCCATTGACCGTGCCATAACCTGTAATGACTCCATCACCATAGAATTGCTGGTCCTCCATGCCGAACTCCTTAGTGCGGTGCATCACCAATGCGCCGATCTCTTCAAAAGATCCCGGATCCATGAGCAAATCAATCCTTTCACGCGCCGTGAGTTTGCCCTTGGCATGCTGCGCCTCGATGCGTTTGACCCCGCCACCGAGCCTTCCGGCTTCAAGTTTCTCCCTCAATACATCAATTTTGGATTTCATAGTAATGATAGGTATCAAATGATGAATGAAGGATTATAGTTACCAGATTTAATTTGAAAGTCTGCGTTTCCAATTCGTGGATTGATGTGCTACCACTTTAAGCAGTTGGCTGTTCTTTTTCCAAATTTTCAGGGCTAGCAGAGCGGCAACCTCCGCATTTGCTTTTTGTTTTTCAAGGATCTTCTCTGGCAGATAGTATTTCGGCACGAAGTGTGTATCGAAATTTCCGGAAACAAAAGCTTCATGCTCAAATACAAAGGTTCCAAAAGGAAGCGTGGTTTTTACCCCATCTATCTTATAGGATCTGACGGCAAGAATCATCCTCCTGATAGCCTCAGCCCTGGTAGTGCCATGAACAACCAGTTTGGCAATCATAGGGTCATAATAAATGGGGATGGACATGTTCTGTTCATAGCCGTCATCTACTCGAATACCCTCACCCTCCGGCTTCTCATAACGGGTAAGCACGCCGATGGAGGGAAGGAAATTATTGAGGGGATCCTCCGCGTAAACACGAAGTTCAATCGCATGCCCATTCATCGACAGGTCCTCTTGTTTAAGGATAAGCGGCTCCCCCATCGCAATCCTTATCTGAATCTCCACCAGATCAAGTCCGGTGATCATTTCAGTCACAGGATGTTCCACCTGAAGGCGGGTGTTCATTTCTAGGAAGTAAAAGTTGAGTTTTTCATCCATGAGAAATTCCACCGTGCCTAAGCTGGAATAGTTGCATGACTTAGCGACCAAAACAGCAGCATCTCCCATCCGCTTCCTGAGTTCAGGGGTGATGATGGATGACGGCGACTCTTCCACAACTTTCTGATGGCGGCGCTGGACACTGCATTCACGTTCGAATGCATGGATCACATTCCCGTGCTTATCCGCAATGATCTGTACCTCGACATGTCTTGGGGAACTGATATACTTTTCGATAAAGACCGAGCCGTCAGCAAACGACGAAGTCGCTTCCCCGATAGCCCTTTCCATCTGTTCAAGCATGGCATCGGGATGGTGCACGACACGCATACCCTTCCCACCACCACCGGCAGATGCCTTGATCAGAATCGGATAGCCAATCTCATCCGCAATCTGTTTGGCGTGAACGACATCTGTAACCGCATGATCAATGCCCGGGACCATCGGAATATCATATTTTTTCACGCTTTTCTTTGCGGCAAGCTTGGATCCCATGATCCGCATCGCCTCAGAACCCGGACCGATGAACGTTATGCCGGCATCCTCCACCTGCTGAGCGAAAACGGCATTTTCACTCAGAAAACCATAACCAGGATGGATGGCATCCGCACCGAGTCCCTTACAAACTTTTATGATCTGTTCACCATTCAAATATGACTGGCTTGAAGGTGCCGGACCGATACAAACCGATTCATCAGCGAACCTGACATGCAAGGAGTCCCTGTCAGCCTGAGAAAAAACCGCCACGGATCTAAGTCCCATCTTACGAATGGTACGCATGATCCTCAAAGCAATCTCCCCACGGTTGGCAACCAGTATCTTTTTCATATCTGTTCTTCCATTTTGACAGTTCATTCAAGTTCAATGAGAACCTGGTTCTTATCTACGGGTTGCCCTTTTTTCACCAGGATTTTTTTGATGGTTGCAGGTGCATGTAGGATGATGCTGTTCTCCATCTTCATCGCTTCAAGAATCAATAAACGCTCTCCTTCAACAACTTCCTGTCCCTCATGTACGGATATCTCCACCACCAAACCTGGCATAGGGGCTTTTATTTCTTTAACTTGCTTCGCTGTGACATTGTTGAAACCCATTTTATCGAGCATCTGCTCCAAAGCATCCCGGATCTCGATCTGGTAAAATTCTCCGTCGATTTCAATCTTGACCCGCTTATTTCCTGCATCAGACTCAAGGAGACGAGCATTTATGGAACGATACCCATGGATGATGTTGAAGTCATCTGGGCCTGTCTGAATCACATCGGCAGAGTCGATATCCTCGTTCGAAAAATCAAAAAGGTGCGCGTTTACTTTTACGAGGTAATGCTTATCCTTTTCATTCATGTGCTAAGCTTTGTATGTTCAGGATGTGGAGAATACAACCCGCGAGCATTTCAGGTACACCTGAAATGAAACTTTTCATGAGATTTGAATAACCTAAGGTAAGCCTGTCTTGATTAAAAAAATATGATGACGCTCATGCGGATTCGCATTAAAACAAATTAGCATGAGGCAACAGGGGGCAAACTCATGCATCCTTACTGCGTGCATACACACCCGGTGTTACACCCGTATGTTTCTTAAATGCGTTGATAAAAGCAGGCCGGCTGGAAAAACCGGCATGTTTTGACAGCGCGTCGAGTGTTTCATCCTTATGTCTCCCCTGTTCCAACAGGGTCATGAAATATTCAAGCCTGTACTTATTCAGCCAGTTATTGAAATTCATACCGAGTTTCTGATTTATTACTGGAGATAGAATGTAGACCGGAATCATTGTGTCCATGGACAGGTCATGGATGGTATATCGAGGTTTTAGGTATGACTTGTATCCGGCCATGTGTTTGTCGATCTGCATGACTATCCCTTCAAAATCAATCGACGACTGTTCCACTGACGCTGGGGACCCTTTGTCTGAAGGCTCAGATTCAGCTTCCGAAGGCAAACCGGCGACTTGACTTTCCACATCAGCATGCAAACTGAGGGCCATTTGCTGTGCAGGAAAAAATCCATACAAAACCCTTGGCATGAAAAATATGTAGCAAGCAGAAAATAAAAGACTCAGGGATGTGAACGTCAATAAATAATTGATGTCAAGCCATTCCTTCTTCAAAAAAGCTCCAAATAAACCGGGAAGTATGCTAATGAAGGAAATAATTGCATATGTGACAATGAATTTGAACATCGGCCGGTTATGTGTGATGTCTGGACTCGTCTCGAATCGCCTATTGCGAATGATCAGCCGACTGATCATCACCCAGCAGAAGAAAGCATATACAAACCTGAAGACGATGTGAAATCTGGACTTTGTGATCCACCCATCGTTCAGATTTACAAACATTTCCTTAGAAGACAAAACCTGCTCGATCATGGGAATCTTGGCTTCCGATGGCATGAGGAACATCGGCATCATGTCGATGACAAAGAAAAGAGCAGGAAGTAATAAATAAAAATCCTTCTTCTTCCATGTTGCACCGGGATAGAAAGAGTTTCGACTGAAAATGTACAAAAATGGAATGTTTAGGTATCCACCTAACGCACCTGTTCTGTACAGATATGGGACATTAAAGATTTGCCGATTGACTGTAATCCACAATATCAACGTAGTATACCAGATGAAAAAAAGTGATAGTGCCAGGAATATATTATTCCTGTGGATTTTTGCTGAATTGAAAAGTAGGACCAAAATGGCCAATGCTCCTGACACCAATCCTGTTACTATAACGAGTTCAAGATTAATCATTGATTTCAACACATATGAGCGGACATTTCACAAATTGGTTTACCGAAATGAGTGAGGTAATTTACATGAATTGTTTTGATATGCAGATCTTTAATTCCCGGGTTTATACACTC
>CAJBPC010000216.1 GCA_903957405.1 uncultured bacterium
AACCTGGACAGATTCCCCCCTGATATCAAGATTTTTCTAGTGCGTGCATTTGTATTTTTCATCATCTGGAAGGGCTTGTATCTATTTCTGTGGCAGACTCCCCGCACCATAGATGAACCACTGACACAGATGGTCGGTAAGCATTCGGCATGGATGCTCAATCTGCTGAATAACACGGATGGCTTTTACGAGAAAAGAGTCATATCGAGCATCATGATCGAAGGAGAACGCATTGAAAGGCCATTCAGTCAGATTTATCTTGGCGACAGAAAGGTGGTCGGAATTGCAGATGGCTGCAACGGTCTGGAGCTTTTTGTACTGTATCTGGGATTCATCCTGGCAATGCCGGCAAGCATCATGCGAAAGGCTTTCTTCAGCGTTGGCGGACTACTGATCATTTATCTTGCCAATATCCTGCGTTGTGTCGGGCTCGCTGAACTATTGCTACACATCGACCAGTACTTCGAGATCGCACACCACTACATTTTCAAAATGGTCATCTATGCGACCATATTCTTCCTCTGGGTATGGTTTTCAAAAAAGATAACACTGCTCAATCCGGCTCATGATATTGTATAAAAGCCAGCGGGCTAGGTGGATAGGCGGATTGATCATCATCCTGATCATTTACACGATATTTTATATTTATTTCGTGGAGCGCGATGTGTTGTGGATCCCCAGAAAGATCCGACATGTCATCAAATTCCTTTGCACGGTGGCAGTCTATTTCGTCGGCACACACCATCTCGGAAAACTCAACGACAAATGGATGTCGCATCTCTGGCATTTCATCCATATAAGCCTGCTGACCATCATCACCTCCGTCGGTCTGTTTGACTGGATCTTCGGAATGGTCAGCGAACAGATCAAGGATATGACCTGGACGATGCAGGAGTTTCTCATCTCACCTGTCCTGTATGTAGGCATGGGAATCCTCAACAATCGCCTTAATGCTCCACCCGATCCATCCCTGATGCGGGATACCAAGTGATATTCATATGAGTATCACCAACATGTTCCGTCTTGCCTCCATGTTGTGGGTTTCTAAAGTTACAAGGACGGTTTTCAGTTTCGGCACGGTCCTGATCCTGTCAAGATACCTGGGTGCGGCAGACAGGGGCATATGTGCTTTCTACGGTGTCATATTCGTCATCACCTCCGAACTGAATCATCTCGCTGGCGGGAACGCCACGATGTATCTGATGCAAAAGATCGACTGGCGCCAGCTTCGGAGGATCTATATCGGTTGGTCCTTCATCGGATCGACGGTCGTCTGTGCCATATTTCTGCTCATGGGAAAGATCACCGCCAACCAGGCTGTTTGGTTTTGGGTGATCGGATTGGTGAACAGTACTGCCGGCATCCAGCACAACATCATGCTCGGATTGAAGAAATATAAGGCTTACAATATCTTTTCCGTGCTTTTTTCGTTCTTCGGCTTTGCCTTCACGATCGTGTTTTTCATGATGGGATGGCGAGATCCGGATGCCTATGTCGCGGCAGTCACCATCGTTGGGGTGATGTTCGCTTCCATCGGGGCCATATTGCTGCAAAACGCCGCAACCCCTGAAGGCGTCTCTCAATTGGGATGGAAAGATCTTTCGATACAGGCATTCAGGAATGGAGGGCTGAC
>CAJBPC010000217.1 GCA_903957405.1 uncultured bacterium
ATCCTGGCAACAGGACATTCAGCCAGGGATATTTTCACCCTCCTGCACCAAAAAGGAATTCTGATCGAATCAAAGCCTCTTGCAATGGGCGTCAGGGTAGAACACCCACAGACAATCATTGACGGGATTCAATACCACTGCCGAACAGGCACAGCAAGGCCGGAGGCCTTACCCCCTGCTTCTTATCAACTCGTCGAACAGGTGTCTGCCAGGGGTGTATTCTCCTTCTGCATGTGCCCGGGCGGAATCATCGCCACCGCATCCACCTCCCAAAAAGAACTCGTCGTGAACGGATGGAGCCCATCAAAAAGAAATAACCCGTTCGCAAATTCCGGCATGGTCGTACAGGTCAGCCAGATGGATGCCTTGCGGTATTTCCGGACGGAAAACAAACGCACACCATTCCGTGACATCCACGAAAAAGATCCGCTGCTGCTGCTGGCCTTCCAAAGAACCATCGAAAACTTAGCATACGAAGCAGGTGGCGGGAATTTCATAGCACCTGCTCAGCGAATGACGGACCTGATCCGGGGAAAAGTCTCCACCAGCCTTCCGGATTGCTCATACCTCCGAGGCATCTGTCCCGCCGAACTGGGCACAGTCCTCCCAGCCTTCATATATCAAACGCTGCAGCAAGGATTCACCGCATTCGGGGCAAAAATGAGGGGATATCTGACGGAAGAGGCCGTGGTCGTGGCAACTGAGAGCCGCACATCTTCCCCTGTACGCATCCCCAGGGATCCGGAAAAACTGTGTCATCCGCAACTGCAAAACCTCTACCCCTGCGGCGAAGGGGCGGGCTATGCCGGAGGGATCGTCAGCGCCGCCATGGATGGTGAAAAAGTCGCCGCAACCATCCATAAAAGATCGGTCATTTGATTGTATACATATTATATGCCTGTAAAATAACATCAGCATGTTTCAAACCCCTTCGAAAATACCTTACACTGGAGATGATTGACCGGTTCATGCACGGAATGTCTGCCATGTCATCCGGTTTCTCATTTTATGCATAGGCAGTAGTAAATGGAAGATTTTCCCTTCTGTGTAATTACACAGCACAAAAAGCGACTCATTTGTTACATTCACATCCTTCAACGACATACAACCTCAACAATAACATGGACAACATCCTTGAAGTAAGGCATCTGAAAAAACAGTTCTCCGAACATAAAGCGGTAGATGACATCAGTTTCACCGTCGAAAGAGGCTCGATATTCGGACTATTGGGCCCCAATGGTGCAGGCAAAACCACTCTGCTTCGGATGATAACCGGCATCTTCTACCCCGATGAAGGAAATATTCTGTTCAACGGAAATACATTCGATCCGCAAAAAGATGTGGATAGGATCGGCTACATGCCTGAAGAACGAGGACTGTACAAGAAAATGAAGATCGGGGAACAGGCCCTCTACCTTGCAAGGTTAAAGGGCTTGTCCAAAACGGAATCAATGGCCCGCATCAAAGACTGGTTCATCAAATTCCAGATGGAAACATGGTGGAACAAAAAAGTGGAAGACCTCAGTAAGGGCATGAGCCAGAAACTGCAGTTCGTCACCACCGTCCTTCATGACCCGGAGATCATCATTCTAGATGAACCATTCAGCGGACTGGATCCCGTCAATGCGAACCTGATCAAGGATGAGATTTTCCGCCTGGCACAACAAGGAC
>CAJBPC010000218.1 GCA_903957405.1 uncultured bacterium
GGAACTTAATGGCTGCGCCAATGTTGATTGTGCCCAAATTGCTTTGTCTAATAAAAGTGGCACGGTCTCACTTGCGATACCGGATGAAGTACAGGCGAAATATGCATATGGTGATTCTTATTTGTCGATGTATCCTGAGGAGTCAAAAAACGGTGAAGTGGGGGGTGTACCTTGCATGAAGCTTGATGTTTTCCTCCAAGAAAATGGGATAGATTACGTAGATATCATAAAAATCGACGTGGAGGGTGCCGAGATGCTTTGCTTTGAGGGTGCAGAATTGTTGCTCAGCAGTTCGGCAAAGCCAGTGATCATTATGGAATGCGACGAGGTTTTATGTCGTCGATTTGGATATTCGGTTTTCGATACGCTGAAATTCCTGGATGGATTCGGATATGTTTTCGAACAGTTCGATGTGCATCAGTGGATAGCAACACCGAAAGTTGCGAAGTGATGTAGAGGCGGGATCCATGACCAAAAGGATCCTTTCAATGGTTTCCTCCGTAAGCTTTTGGTATTTTTCTTCTTTGTTTGAACATCCAATCCAGGTATTGGGGATCGGAGAAAGCATTGTCCCAGCTGTTGTGATTCACCCCCGGATACTCTGTGTATAGCACTTCTTTGACCTTAAGGTTTTTGAGTTTCTGAACCATATCCCTCGAAAGCTTAACATCAACCACAGCATCTTTGTCGCCATGAAATACAGAGAAGGCAATATTCCGTACCCGTTGATCGAAGGCTTCTGTATTACCGCCTCCGCAAATCGGTAATGCTGCGGCATAGTTATTTGGGAATCGGTAGACTGACTCAAAAGTTCCCATTCCGCCCATAGACAGTCCAGTGATATAGACTCTTTCCAGGTCAACAGCTTCTTCCTGTGCGATTTTTTTCACCAGCATATTGGCGGCATCCAATGCCCAGGTCGGTGAGCCAGTGTAGTCGAATTCGAATTGGACGGGTTGTTTGGTGCGGTCTATCTTGGTGCTTGCCCAGAATGCATTCTCCGGACATTGAGGAAGAATTACGATGGCCGGGTGGTTTTGTCTGTTCTCCGGCGTCAGGAAAAGTTTAGAGCCATGTATCAGTTGTTTTTCATTATCCGATCCACGTTCACCGGCGCCATGCAGGAAAAGGATGAGTGGATATTTCTTCTTTCGGTCGTATTGTAGGGGGTATAGGATGCGGTATGGAAGTGACTTGTCCTGATAGGAGAACGTTCGTTTTTCATAAGCGGTCAGTGCCGGGTCATATAGGCTTTTGCTGAGCCAACCATTCAGTTGAAGCCATTCGCTGAAGCGTTCTATCCATTTATCGGAAGGCAGATTCTGTACCTTCATCCCGAAACCGTGACCGCCTTTGGCATAGATGTGCAGTTCAGCACTTTTCTTTGCTGAAATCCATTGCTCATAGAGGGATGTGCTGTGCGGTGCAAGGTTCAGGCCATCATCCGAAGCTGCGGTGATAAATGCCGGAGGTGCATCTTTGTCCATTTTTCCATGCATTTCGATAGGGAAGAATGGATAAATAGGGGCGATGAATGCCGGTTTGTTTTCTGTCGAAAAGTCATATGCTGTTGCAGCCGCTATGGTGCCTCCGGCAGAGAATCCCATGATCCCTATCCGGTTCGGGTCGAGTTTCAAAGCATCGGCATGCTTGCGAATGTATGCGATGGAAGCCCTTCCGTCAGCGATGCATAGGGGAATAACTTTTCTGCTTTCGTCTTCAAAGTCTTTTGTGCCCCAATTCACACCCATTTCTGCGACGGGATCCAATGTTTTGCTGCGGACAAGCCGATACTTGAGTACAAAGCATGTGATCCCTTTTTTTGTCAGCCATCTCGCAACGTCAAAACCTTCGCTGTCAATTGATAACGCACGGAAAGCACCTCCGGGGCAGATGACAATTGATGTACCATTCGCTTTTCCGTCTTCCGGTGTGAACATGGTCAGTGTGGGTTTGCTGACATTGTAAATGACTTTAGTCTTCCAGCTGTTGTTGTCATTCACCGCCTCGCTCCAGCTCCAGGTTTCTGATCCTGGCACATCTCCATCATACAAGGGGATGACCTTTTGTTGAGCGAAGGCACCGGAAACAATCATGTAGCATGACAGCAATGTTCTGA
>CAJBPC010000219.1 GCA_903957405.1 uncultured bacterium
GAGGACGGCATGTGCGAAATGACGCTCCAACTCACCGGTCACAAGGTTTCTGGCGATGATGCCACGAGCCTTGCCATCGATCATCACGATGTCCAGCATCTCATGACGGCTGCACACCTCGACCGAACCCAATGCCACCTGACGTTCCATGGCCTGGTATGCACCGATGAGCAGCTGCTGGCCAGTCTGCCCGGCGGCATAGAAAGTCCTTTGCACCTGCGTGCCACCGAAGGAACGGTTGCTCAGCAGACCCCCGTATTCACGGGCGAATGGCACACCCTGCGCCACGCACTGGTCGATGATGCTCGTGGAGACTTCTGCAAGACGGTATACATTCGCCTCCCTTGCGCGATAATCGCCACCCTTGATGGTGTCATAAAAAAGACGATGAACGGAGTCGCCGTCATTTTGGTAGTTTTTGGCAGCATTGATGCCGCCCTGTGCAGCGATGGAATGCGCACGACGGGGGGAATCCTGAAAGCAAAACGCCTTCACCTTATAACCCAATTCCCCCAGACTGGCCGCCGCAGATGCACCGGCAAGTCCGGTACCCACCACGATCACTTCCAGCTTGCGCTTGTTCGATGGATTTACCAAACGAACGGTGCTCTTGTAATTCTTCCACTTGGTCTCTAATGGGCCGGCAGGGATCTTATTATCGATCATAAAAAAAATGATTGAATATTAGGTTATGGGTAGATGACCGCAACGTGAGCAATGAATTGTGATTTACGCTCAAAATAACAACGTTATCGATCCGATGTTCAGAGACCAACCAAAGTACATGAACACAGGCATCAACGCGAAGATCAGCGGAACGATCACGGAGAAGCCGATGCCGATGCTGCGGATCATCGCAGTGTATTTCCTGTGGTTCCATCCCATGGTATGAAAGGCGCTCTGGAAGCCGTGCAGCAGATGCCATCCAAGGGAAAAACATCCGGCCACATAAAGAATCACCACCCACTCCTGGGCGAAGATGTCCTGCATCTTACCATACAGGTTGTGATACACGACACCATCGTAGGTGACATCCGTGAGCCCACCAAAACGGGAAGGCACCCAGAAATGCGCGAGGTGAACGATCAGAAACAGCAGGATAAGCGTTCCGAGAAGGGCCATTGACCGGGAATACCAGGTGCTGGTCTTATTTCCGGCCGTCACCGCATATTTGGAAGATCTTCGTGAACGGTTGGACGCCTCCAGCAGATAACCCTGCACGACGTGTACGATCAAGCCCGCAAAAAGGCCTATCTCCATGATCCGGACAAGTATGTTCGTGCTCATGAAATGAGCCGCCCGGTTGAAATTCTCCTCCCCGTTGGTAAAAAAGACGTTGGCATTCACGTAGCAGTGAACCACTAAAAAAACGATCAGAAATATACCCGTCAGTGCCATGGCGATTTTCTTTCCCACGGACGACGAGAACAACTTTTTCCAATTCATAATTGACAATTACTTGTATGAAGATGGATGCAAATTTAATTCAGCATCCATCAAATAAACTATTTTTTACACCCTTTATGTCCACAAATACGCTTTATTCGCGACAGCTTCCCCATCGCGACTGCAATGGCTCACCCGTTGTTTAACCTTCGCAGCATCAAATTGTCAATCGCAGTGAACAGATGCTGAGGCTGCACGGTGCGCCAAACGGGAAAATCCAGCAGATGGAGATAATCGGTGATGCGGGAACGGCGGAAATCATACTGCGATTGTTCCGGCATATTCAGCACAACCACCCAACCGTCGGATGATGCTATGTCTTCAGCCCACTCCTCATAGTAGCTTGAATCGCTGCTGTGGAAATTAAGCACGTTCTCCCCCGACAGGATGAACCTGGAGATACCCTCATCAATGAGCTTATCGATGACATCGCGCTTCAAGGTCATGATGTCATTCTCGATGGCGTCGTTCCACTCACCGATCAGTTCTATGACCGCGAAATGCTGGTCGTAGTCTGCAAAGATGATCTTGAGGTATAAGGTCCGGGATCCGAAATCATCCCATTGCGGATGGATGTAATAGTTGTAAATGGTCTGTGTGAAGTTGAATTCATCGTAGGTCCGGCCATAAAAAGGCGATCTTTCATCATCCTCCGCGGAGTATAAATGCCGCCAGTTGTAATATGGTTCAATGGTATGCATCCGTTCAACTTGTAAGTGTCAGCAGTTCCCGGAAAATCCGGATGGATAGCCCGCGCAAAGGTACGGACCCCGACTCATTTTTCTCCTGACTCCATGGCCCGGCGAACACTGCCGTGACGGATCAGGATCTCTTTGACGCGGTCATAATCCGACACACCGATGCGCTCCATGAGCATCTTCACGCCGCGGTCGACCAGCTTATCGTTGGTGAGTTGCATGTTGACCATGCGGTTGCCTTCCACCCTGCCCAAAACGATCATGGCCGTGGTGGAGATCATGTTGAGGACGAGTTTCTGTGCGGTGCCACTCTTCATACGGGTGCTGCCGGTGACGAATTCCGGACCGACGACCACTTCGATGGGATGGTCTGACACGCCGGAAACCGGGGCATCCGGGTTGCAGGTGAGGGAACCTGTGGAAATGCCATGCGCTCTGCACTGTTCCAGGGCTGATATCACATAAGGCGTCGTGCCGCTGGCGGCGATGCCCACCACCACATCCTTGTCAGACACACCATAACGGAGGAGATCATTCCATCCATCCTCCTTGCTGTCTTCTGCAAATTCAACGGCCTTGAACATGGCGCCCTCCCCGCCGGCAATGATGCCGATCACCAGCCCCGGAGGCACACCGTACGTCGGAGGACATTCGCTCGCATCCACTACCCCCAAACGGCCGCTTGTGCCTGCCCCGATGTAAAAAAGCCTGCCACCGGCAAGCATCTTGTCGGCGATCACACTCACCAGACGCTCAATCGACGGCAACGCACGCTCCACCGCCAAGGGCACGATCTTATCCTCTGAATTGATATTGACCAATATCTCCGGAACAGACATCTTCTCCAGATGATCGTACTTGGATGGCTGCTCTGTCACACGTAGGAATTCACTCATGTATTTTGTATGAGAAGCTTCAGCTGACCCGGATGTGCATGACCCATGCACCGACTCCCGCCTTACACGACTGTTAATATTTATTTTCTATCTGCCGCATGCGAATTTACGACCTATTCCGCGGTTATGTCAAGCTCGATCCTTCATGGAAACATGACCTGATGGTGAATACATTAACGAACACCATCCATGGCAGGATTTTAAGCGGATATCCATCCCCTCCTTCTTGAAAATCAAAGACATCATGAAGATGCATCGCCTTCAAAGGATCTCCACATGACCATCAAACGACCCGGGGTGAGTTTTCATAGACAGCTGGCATTTATTTTTTTTCACCCGCCTTCTTATCTGCATGGTACACCACCAGGCCTTCCATCGGGTTCTTAAGGATCTTTCCCGGAGTGAGCTCATAGTTGCGACAGATCTCCGACACCACATCGCGGAATCCATAGGCCACTCCTCCCACGAAATGCACCGGCAGGATCCAGCTTTCCCTGTATTTTGCGATATGGTTGAAGAAAAACTCATTGATGCCGTCTTCAATGATGTTCTCGACCATGTAATGCCCCCGGTTCTCCGCCAAAAACTCTGTGAAGGATGCCAGGTAGCGGTTCGCCATCGGCTGCTTGTAGACATGGTCCAGTATCTCCGCGGGCGTCGTTACGAACTTCGCGTCGAAGCGTGCACGCAGGTCCTCGTCGAAAGTGTTGTAGAGGTAATACTGCAGGACCTTACGGCCAAGATAGGCCCCGCTGCCCTCGTCACCCAGCACATAGCCCAGTCCGGGACTGTTCTTCACGATCTTCTTCCCATTGAAATAGCATGAATTGGAACCCGTCCCGAGGATGCAAGCCACCCCCTTTTCGTGACCGCAAACCGCCCTTGCCGCTGCCAGGAGGTCGTTTTCGACGCTCACGGCTGCCGCTGGAAAGACCGACCGCAAGGCTTTTGCGACGATTGCGGCATTCGATTTGCGCAGGCAACCCGTTCCGTAGAAATGCACTTCTCCGATCCTGGACTCCCCCAAATGAGGAAGCAGCTCCTCCCGTATGAGGTGTTCGATCTGACCGGCATTGAGAAAATACGGACTGATCCCCTTTGTGAAGAAGGTGGTCTTGCGATTGCCCCGCATCAGGCACCATTCCGCTTTCGTAGATCCGCTATCGGCAATCAATTTTACCACAGTCATGAGAATTTCGGCTAATTTCCATGAAATTTGCCAAAGTTGAATCAAGTTACAAGGTAAGGAATGAATGATAAAAAATTTCAGGTCTGGCTGCCGGTGTTTTTTTCCCTGTCGATGATCGCCGGTATCTTTCTTGGCTATAAACTTCACGGCAACCTGCCGTCGTCTTCAAACCTGTTCAAAAGCGGAGGGCGCGGGACATTGCAGGAGGTGATAGACCTTATCCGGAATCGATATGTCGATCCGGTGGATCCCGATACTCTCGGGCAGGCCGCCATCGAAAGCATGCTCCAGCGGCTCGACCCGCATTCCGTCTTCATCCCCGCCAAAGAGTTGCAAGGGGTCAATGAGGACCTC
>CAJBPC010000220.1 GCA_903957405.1 uncultured bacterium
AGGGCAGGATGGGGCCGGACCGGCAACCAGGAGATTCCTTCAAAAATCACCCAGGCTTTGTTCACATCGACCATCTCATCATCGACCAGCTATCCGTTGCTGCCTAGTGGCCCGTACCCCGCCGGCATCGTCTACTCACGACTCGCGAACCCTGATATCCAGTGGGAAGTGTCGGATCAGGCAAATATCGGACTGGACTTCGGACTGCTCCGCGGCAAACTCAGTGGATCGATCGACTGGTTCCGGAAGGTGTCGAGCAATATCCTGCTGGAAGTCATTCCCGCAGACCCTGTGCAGCCTGCCGGTACTTTCTGGACCAATGTGGAAGACATGACGATCATCAACAAAGGACTTGAGATCGATCTGGAGTACCGTGACAATATCGGTTCCAAACTCAAGTACGCGGTCGGTGGTAACGTGGCATTCCTCAGCAACGTCGTGGAGAACTCGCCATACTCTGTGATCCCGTCAGGTTCCGCTTCCGGGCCCGGACTGACCTCCGCTACGATCAACGGATACATCAACGGACAACCCATCGGCACGTTCTATCTGCGTGAGTGGACAGGCTTCAACGCCCAGGGGCTCAATGCCTTCAGGGATGTGGATGGCGATGGCATCAGTGGCGACAAGGACAGGCTGGCATTGGGTACTGCACTGCCGAAGGTGATCTATGCATTCTTTGGAAGCCTGCAGTATCGCGGATTCGACCTGATCGCAAACTTCAACGGCGTTTCGGGCAATAAGATCTACGATAACACGGCCAATGCCAATTTCTACAAACTGCGGTTGTCGAAGAGTGTCAACTCCACCCCCGAGGCGGTCGAGTATCCTGAAGAGTCCATCAACAATGCGGCTCCCGTCAGCTCCCGCTATCTGAAGGACGGTTCATACCTCAGGCTCAACAACCTTGCACTGGGATACAATTTCGATACCCGCTCCATGAAGATGGGCAAGCTCATCTCCGGCCTTAGGTTCTCCGTGACTGCACAGAACCTTTTCGTGATCACAAACTACAACGGATACGATCCCGAAGTCAATGCAGACCGGACCATCAACGGCGTATCATCCTACGGGATCGACATGCTGAGCTATCCAAAGGCAAGGAGCATCATCTTCGGACTTAACGTAAACTTCTAAAAAAGCCATCATGACAAACAGGATAATGAAACTGCTGGCCCTTCCCATGCTGGTATCGATTTCTTTGAGTTGCACAAAGCTGGAAGAGGAAGTCCTCGACGAATCATCCGTCACCGGACTCACGGAGAAGCAGATCGCCGACGGCACCATCGCCCCGGTTTATGCCAACCTGCCGAATATCTACATCCATACCGGACTGTTCGCCTTGCAGGAGATCAGCACCGACGAGGCCATTCTTCCCTATCGCGGCGGTACCGACTGGGGTGACAATGGCATCTACCTCGATCTTCACAGGCACAGCACCAACAGCAACACCGCCAATGTGCGGAACACCTGGAATCCGCTCGTGCAGAGCCTTTCACGTGCCGTATCGGCCATCAGTTCGTTGCAGTCCAATAAGGACCCCAACGCAGCCAAGTACATTGCTGAGGCCAAGGGCATGTATGCATTCTACAACCTCCTCATCCTCGACCTGTGGGGCATCATCTTCGTGAAAGAGGATCCCGGTGCGGTGTCCACCATTGTACGGGGCGACGAGGCCGTCGAATATCTGAAGAAAATACTCCTCGAAGTAGAACCGCAACTCGATAACACCACAGGCCCCGGCCGCCTCACGAAGGCCGGTGTATGGGGACTCCTCGCCAAACTGCACCTCAATGCTGCCGTTTACCGCGACCGATATGCCACCAACTTCACCTTCCGTCCGGAAGACATGGACAAGGTGATCGAGTACACCAACAAGATCACATCGTCAGGACAGTATGCCCTCTCCGCCGACTACTGGGCCATCTTCAACGATAATAACAACACCAATAAGGAGTTGATATTCGCAGTCGACCAGCGTCCGGATCTGAACGGACACAACCGCCTCTCATACTTTTCCCTTTCAGGCGACCAGTTTCCGTTGCCGGCCTATACGGGTGCGAACGGTACCGACGGACCCGGCATCACATCGGACTACTACCGGACATGGGTAGACGCTTATGCGCCGCTCGATCCGGCAAGTGCGGATCCGCGGTTCACTCAGAAAAACGTAAACGTCGATCCCGTCACCGGAGAAGCATGCTACGATGCAGCCTCGTACCGCATTGACCGGGGCATCCTCCGCGGCCAGCAGTATGGTCTGGTTCGTGTCGCAGGAGTGTTCCAGAAATGCCCGGATGGCAAGTTCAAGGTCGGCAAGCTGTTCAACAATTCCCGAAATCGTCCGACGACGCCTGTGGTGCATACGGAGACCATCAACTTCACCACCGCCGGCAGCGATTACAGCACCGGGTTCCGGGTATTGAAGTATGAGTTCAGCCAGACTTCCGTCAGCGGACGAAATTTTGGAGCCGTGGATATTCCCGTCATTCGCCTTGGAGATGTGATCCTCATGCGTGCAGAGGCAAAACTCCGCAAGGGGGATGCTGCAGGGGCGCTCACCGATGTGAATGCCGTTCGCACCTCAAGGGTATCCGGTGCCATCACGGGCAAGCCTTTGCCATCAGTAACACTCGACCTGCTATTCCGTGAAAGAGGTTTCGAACTCTACTGGGAGATGCACCGCCGCACAGACATGGTACGCTTCGGCAAGTTCGAAGGCACATGGACGGAAAAGTCCAGCACGGACCGCAACAAGCGGGTGTTTCCCATACCGCAGACGGCCATCGACGGAGCATCCAACCTTCCCGGTTACCTACAGCAAAACCCGGGTTACTGATAAAATTACCATCACATAAAAAAAGCAGGCGGACATCTTCCGCCTGCTTTTTTTATGTCTGACGGACAAGCGCATGACGTCATTTGCCCATTGATGACTACATTAGTGGGACAATGACCTGAATGAACAAACTCGCCATATCAATCGTCCTGTTTCTTTACATGGTGCACCCCTACGGGATTCCATCCGGTTCCACAGGCTGGCACAATCTCGGTCACGAGCATGCCATCGCCTTCCCTGGAGCCGAGGGATCTGACATAGGCAAGCCGTCCCTGCTGGTCGACAAGCCCTTTGAGGCCATCGGATACCCTTCGGCAGAACCTGCATCGTCGTGATGCGAACGAGGAAGTGTGCATCACCAGCCGGGCAACGCAGAAGGGTAAGGCCAGGCGTTGATGAGGATTTCGGGATTTAAATATCCGAATGGTCATCCGACGAATCAATAACAACCAAATGAAACGATTTTCTACACGACCCATGCGACTTCTCATCACTTACCTGATCTTGCTGATGACCTTGCAGCCGGTTGCACAGACAAGTTGGAGTGAGCGGATGTCGGCCACCGCGATGCGGCTCTGGCCGGATTCATTCCTGCTCACGGGTGACATGTCAGCCACATGGAGATACGACCAGGGCGTGATCCTAAAAGGCATGGAGAAGGTGTGGGAAGCCACCGGTGAAGGCAAGTGGTTTCGGTATATCCAGCAGTGCATGGATCACTACGTCAGAGAGGATGGCGGCATCTCTGGATACAGGCGGGATGAATACAATATCGACCATGTCAACAACGGCAAGCTGTTGTTGATGCTCTACAGGGTCACGGGAAAAGATAAATACAGGAAAGCGTCCAAACACTTGAGGGATCAGCTGCTGACCCATCCCCGGACCACAGAGGGAGGCTTCTGGCACCAGAACATATATCCATCGCAGATGTGGCTTGATGGACTCTATATGGCGCAGCCTTTTTATGCCGAATATGCCGCGCTGTTCCATGAGGATTCGGTTTTCAACGATGTCGTTCGGCAGTTCGTGCTCATGGATCGCCATGCAAGGGATGAGCGGTCGGGGTTGCTGCATCACGGGTGGGATGAAAGCCGCACGCAGGCATGGGCCGACAGCCGGACAGGCAAGTCTCCGCATATATGGGGCCGCAGCCTCGGCTGGTACGGAATGGCTTTGGTGGATGTGCTGGAGCATCTGCCAGCGGATCATGCACAACGGGAACGCATAACCGAAATACTCCTTCGGTTCGCAGCGGCCGCGGCCCGCGTGCAGGACAAGAGGACCGGTCTC
>CAJBPC010000221.1 GCA_903957405.1 uncultured bacterium
GGGCTGCCGCTGGTAGTTTGAGTACCAGGCATCGTTGAGGGTGACAAAGAAGCCCGCAATGAACCCCGCTTCTATCGACCCGACCGTGAGCAGCCTCTTTTTGCGGATATGTTCCGGCAATCGGGTTGGTACTTTCGCAGACGTCGCTGCGGTGTCGTTGATGTCCTGTACATATGCGGTATCTTGTCCTATGGACCGATCTCCCAACAGAAGGAAGACCAGGAAGAAGGCAAAGGTTTTGATCGACGTACGCATGATTCGTGGAGCAGGCTGCATGGCCGCCGCAAATGTATACAAGATTGCGTTTGCCTGTCGTTGTCTTTTCATGAACTCTTAGTGGCGGACACTTGCAATGAATGCCTTTCTATCAGTATTTTTATGCTTCGCCGGATAGGTATGCCGGTGCATCAATCACAAAATTCCTTACAATGGATGTTGCAATAGAAGAAAAAATAAAGTCATGGCTCGAAGGAAACTACGATGCAGGGACAAAGGCCGAGATAGCGCGCATGCGGAGCGAGCAACCCGGAGATCTTGAGGATGCCTTCTATCGGAACCTCGAGTTCGGCACAGGCGGCCTCCGGGGCATCATGGGCGTGGGCACGAACCGGATCAATAAATATACCATCGGGATGGCCACCCAGGGTTATGCCAACTACCTGCGCAAGTCGTTTCCTGACAAGCAAGTGCGCGTGGCGGTGGCACATGATTCGCGCAATAACAGCCGCATGTTCGCCGAGATCACGGCGAACGTCATGGCCGCGAATGGCATCAGGGTATTTCTCTTCGAAGCGCTGCGACCCACACCGGAACTGTCTTTTGCCATCCGGCATCTGGAATGCCAGGGTGGTGTGGTTTGCACTGCATCCCATAATCCCCGGGAATACAATGGCTACAAAGCCTATTGGAACGATGGTGGTCAGCTGGTGCCGCCGCACGACAAGCATGTCATCGAAGAGGTGGAAGCCATCGCTTCCGTTGATGACGTGAAGTGGAGCGGCGGGGAACACAACATCAGCATGATCGGAGATGAAGTGGACGAGGCATACCTGGAGATGGTCAAAAGCCTCAGCATTTATCCTGATATCATCCATCGACAGAGCGACCTTAAGATCGTGTACACCCCGATCCATGGCACCGGCATCACACTCGTGCCCAAGATACTCGACCGTTTCGGGTTTAAAAACGTACACCTGGTGGAAGAGCAGATCGTGCCCGATGGGAACTTTCCGACGGTGGTGTATCCCAACCCGGAAGAAAGTGAAGCCATGAGCCTCGGTCTGGCAAAAGCCAAGGCCATCGATGCGGATATCCTGCTGGGTACCGATCCGGATGCCGACAGGGTAGGTATCGGCGTGAAGAATGATAAAGGCGAGTGGGTGCTGCTGAACGGCAACCAGACCGCTGTGCTGGCCTTCAACTACATGATCGAGGCGCGCAAGGCAAAAGGACTGGCGCAGGCTAACGACCTGGTGGTGAAGACGATCGTCACGACCGCTATGATCGATGA
>CAJBPC010000222.1 GCA_903957405.1 uncultured bacterium
ATATGTTTAACTTAAATGATATGAAAAATCATTAATTTCCACAAAGAATATGATTTTTTAGATATTTTAACAATATTTACAAATTATTATTTTTCATCACTCACGCAGTGGCCATACAAAACGCAATTCAAATATCTCCTGATACGGCAATCCCCCACAAGGAAAAATTGTTTGGGAGGGAGCGCCAGGTGGATGATCTGCTGAGTATTCTGCAGGGGTCACGCTTCATCGTGGTAACTGGTGCGGAGGGTTCTGGCAAGACGGCCCTCGTTTGTTCCGGACTTGTTCCTGCGCTGCACAAGGGGTTCAAGGGTGTTGCAGGTACCGGATGGAAGGTTTGCTATGCCAATCCCGGCATCACCCCGGTTGAAAATCTTGCAGCCGCCCTGGCCGATGGCGATCTGCAGTCAGATGCCGGAAAAGGTTCATTGGAATTCGCCGATGAGATCGCTTCCCTCATCCGAAGGGATCATTCCGGATTGGTCAATGCCATCCGGCAGGGGAATCTGGCGGGTGAGGAAAACCTCTTGATCGTCCTCGACCATTTTGGAGAGATCTTTCAGTTGCAAGATAAATACGGGGCTGGAATGAATTGGAATCAGGATGTCAGCACATACCTGAGTAATATAGCCAGAGCCGTGAGCATGCCGGGTATTCCGGTCTATGTCGTTTTGGTGTTGCAATCTGAATTCATTCCTTCTTTGTATAATTTCAGGATGATCCATGCATTTATTGGCAATGGGTTGTATGCAGTCCCTCATTTTCGGCAGGATGATTTCGTTCAATTAATTAAGGGCATCTCCCGCCAGAACGGAATCGTTTTCACCCCGGAGGCCATTGAGTACATCCGGAGTGAATTGAGCCAGGATATCCGGAACATCCTGAATTTTTCCATCCTCCTCAAACGATTGAACGCCCATCATCCGTCCCCGGGGACTGATAGCCTGCGGGCGATAGATGAACCCGAACTGCGCCGGTATGGAAAACTGGAGACACTCCTGCATGACGATTTGGATACTTTCTACTCCTTGCTGTCAGACAGTGGCAAGCGGACGATGGAAAACTTGTTCCGGCAGATCACCCAGCCTGGCGAGGATCTTTCGATGAAGAAGCCGCAGCGACTTAAGGAAATCGTGGACATACGTGACCTTGATCGTCAAGAATTAATACGCTTTCTGGATACCCTAAGTCGAGACTATCCCGGTTTGATCGATATTGTCGAGCCTTTTCAGAAGAAGGTGATACATTTTATGGAGACGCATATCGCGGATGCCGCCGTGATCAACATTTCCAAGATACATGTGCTACGCAACTGGCCCACCCTGCGCAAATGGATCGAGGATGAGCGCCGGTCCAAGGCATTCTATCTCCGGCTTTCAAGCGCCGCGAGTCTTTTTTCACAAAACCAGACCGGTTATCTAAGGCCACCTGATCTTGATCTTTTTGCAATCTGGAGGGATGAGTTCAAGCCAAGAAAGCATTGGGCGGAGCAGTACAATACACTTTATGACGTGGCTTTCGAGTATCTGCATAACAGTAAGACCCAATATGATGAGAATGTCGAACGCAAGGAGCGTGCACGCAAGCGCGAGTTGAGGAAAGCGAAAGCGATACAACTGACTTTCCTGACCATCGGCATTGTCTGTTTCATTGGTTTATTATACACGCTACGGCTCCACAGCCAGGCCGTTACCGCCAAGAAGGCGGCGACGGATTCGGCTCAGTCAGCCATGCTGGCCCGTCTGGATGCGGAGGTTAAGGCCAGGGAAGCAAAGCTCGCGCGTGATACGGCTCAGAAGAATATGGTGATCGCGGTCGAAGCGAAAAAGAGTGCTGTGGAAAAGCAGGAGGAAGCGGAGAAAGCCAAGCTCGCGATGCAGATCGCCGTGGTCCGTGAAGAGGATGCCAAGATCGAGGCGTTGGGATTCATGAAGAAATGGAAGTCAAGTGCGGAGCAGGAGAAAAAGAACGCCGACAGTGCCAGGATGGCTACGGAGCGGGAAAAAATCGCCAAGGAACAAGCCTCCAATCTGGCCCAATACGAATCTGCGGGAAAGAATGTGAACACCCTGTACAACCTGCTCATCACGGAGGAATTTAAAACCAAGGAGGAGCGCGTGAAGTTTGCCGGTTTGGTCGCTGACGCGTATGTGCAATATGAAAAGGGGTCGCTTGCGGTGAATAAGCGGGTATTGCCGGATAACGCCCTCTATCAGCTCCTCACGAAGACGCAGTACAAGATCATGGAGGATGTCGACAACATCACCAACAGCAAATATTTCTTCATACCAGTCCCCACCA
>CAJBPC010000223.1 GCA_903957405.1 uncultured bacterium
AAGACCGGGCGTTAGATCATGTGTGGATTGAGGGATTGGGGAAATCAATAAAATCCCATACAACTCAACACCGATGATGATGGCGTTGAACTTTGGCAAGGTGCTACTGAATACACCACATGCTACAACGGTAAAATACTCCAAAAGATAAGAGAGGATCCCGCGGAGCGCTTTCTTGCATCTATCAAATAGACTTCATGACTGTTGCGAATGCCATGCGTACGGCTGGCATAATTTCCACAAACCCTCATCAGGCACAAACACACCACCCACGAGATGTGCCTTGTGTACATAGCACCAAAAATGAAAGACAACTACAATAAAAATGTAAACCTTAGACCCAGGCAACAGATCGACTGGTCCAATGATTGGAGAGTATTTTAAATACTTCGCAATGACCATGCTGAGGTTGACCATGATGTCAAAAGAAGGAAAATCACCCCTATTCAGGTAAGAAATGACGAGGTTCATCCGGTTCATCAGAACGACGTGTCCCGGAACCGAAAGTTTTTATTGAGCGAATCCTTCTAGCAACCCACCTTCGGTTCTAAAAGCCGTTGCTTTGCTATTGGAAAATTTTCATTCGCCAAATGCACCGCTGACAGGTTGAAATTTGAGGCACTCATCTTCTTAATGCCTTCCGATTTCTTTGCCAACTCGTATCGCCAGGTGAAATACCGGACCGAAAGGTCATTCAAGCCCTCGTACATGCACACGGAACCGGCTATCCCGCAGGCCTTTATCATCCAATCGCGGTTGCCACTGCACTCCGCCAATTTCACCGCCGAAGTGGAATGGGTCAGTGCCTATTTGTAATCGGTCGTGATGAACGTGTTGGCCAGTTGTGCATGCAGGTCTATGCGCATGTTATCCGAACTCGCAGCCGACAAGGCCCGTTGAAGAGAATCAATACTACCTTGGGTGGCTTGTGTCGTCAGTGAAAAAGAAGGACTATTAATCATAAAAATAGGAGTATTGTATTCCCTTCATTATACCTTTCCACTACACCATGGAAAATCCCCGAAGTCCTCCGACCACCAATCCCGATTAGAATGTGCTTCTCATAAGGCATGTCATATCTTTTCACATGAGCGCCGGAGAAAGAAAAAAGACAGCCGATAGGTGTGGCTGATTGCAGAGGCCTGGCATCCGAACGATGCAGGACAGATATCGCAGCGTGTTGTCTACTGCATAAAAAGATTGGATGATTTTTTTCCTGATAAAATTATATTTTTCTACAATTTTGACTGAATTGAAAACAATATGGCACAGCGAAAAGGCATTCGCATACATACTCCGAAACAAGCATACGGGAAGACCTGGTGGGGTCAACAATTCCTCAAAGCGCTTGACGACATCGACTTCGACAACCGGCTGCCGCGGGGAAAATCCTATGCGAACAAAGGCGCCGTAAGTACGCTCGAATATGCCGAAAAACAGGTCATCGCATCGGTTGAAGGCTCAAGAGCGAAACCTTACAAGGTGCGCATTGTCTTCCAACCTTTCTCCGCAAAAGGCACGAAGGGTTTCATCCGTCAACTCGGCGAGCAGCCCGAGCTGGTTTCCTGCTTACTCAATATGGAGTTGAACCCGTCCATTCATGCCATTGCGGAAACACAAGGCCTGAAACTGTTTCCGGAAAAATGGAGCGACCTGAAGATGCAGTGCTCCTGCCCCGACTGGGCCGTACCCTGCAAACACATCGCGGCTGTGATTTACAGGATCAGCTCAGAGATCGATCAGAACCCATTGCTGCTTTTTGAATTGCATGGGCTTGACTTGCGTAAGACGCTGCAGGAAAAGGGACTCCAACTGGACACCGATACGCAATTGGTCGAAAAAATGGAAGACCTCTATCCTGCAAAAAGAAAAAAAACAGGCAAATCGATCGTGCCGGAGGTTAAAACCCATAAACCCGTCCCGCTTCCACCCTTGCCATCCCTATTGGAGCCCATCACATCACTCATGGATCCGAATCCCCTGTTTCATATCGGCGCGGGAGATTTCAGGGAAATTTATATTCGACAACTCAAGAATATCGCAAAAATCGCTGACCGACTCCTGACGGGGCGGATGAGCCCGGAAGCCCTTTTGAAAACGAAACCGCGTTGGAAGCATGCGATCCATGCGCACTCCGTGATGGCCATGGAAGTCGATCAAACCAATCATCCTTATTTCATCGGCGATAAAAATCTGATTCCATTCATTCAACTCAGCGAATACATTTTCGGTAAGGAAACACAAGAACATTCAAAACGACATCCATCACAGCGTTTTCTTCACGACGCACTCATCTTTTCCCTGCAGCTCCTTTCGTCTGGCACCGTCGTACCCCGTGTCATGGAAATGCCCTCCGGAAAATACGGAATACGATGGTTGCCGGCCATGCTACACCCGCAGATCAGATCGACCGTAAAATCCATAGCGGAAAATATACCCGACGATTTCCTCGGGTTGGAAGACGGGCCGCCGATCGCCGCAACACCGGTTGAGATGACAATCATGGTCCTCTCGCTCATGCTGAACGAGCTCACCGGGCTCATAAGCCTAATGTCGGACTTGGAGCCAATGGCGCGATTTTTCTTTCAAGGCACGGTATCTGCGTTCTCAAAGCCGGGTGAACGGGAGATTCCCTCCAGTATTCACGGCTGGCTGCAGCGATTCCACTTCTTCGACAGCCCCTACAGGATCCAACTGCAGGTCACGGAGAAGGAAACAGAAGATTTTTGCATCGACATCTTGCTCGAAGAAGCGGGCAATTCGATGTCGACACCCTTTCCCGCTTCCGAACTCTTCGCCAAAAGAAAATACGACGGCATCCGTTTAAAGGTGCTCCAGTCACTCACGCGGCTGAGTGGATTTATCCCGAAACTCGAAGAATACCTTCGGAACAAGGGCCGAACACCGGTTACCCTCACCCTAAAGGAACTGCCGGATTTTCTACTCCAGATGGTACCCGCCATGCAGTTAATGGACATCCCGGTCCTCCTACCAGCTTCACTCCGGCAACTGCATAGACCCAAAGCAACCGTGCGCATAAAAAGTGAAGGAAATAATGCCCGGCAATTCAGCATGCGGGATATGCTTGCCTTCGATTGGCAGATAGCCATTGGCGATGAGGCCATCGATGAAAAGACCTTTCAAAAACTGACGCGTAAAGCTCATGGACTCATCCGGATCAAATCCGGTTACATGTATGCCGGACCAGAGGAGATTGAAAAGATCAACAGGGAGCTAGCGAACAAGCGGACTTTCACCCCGAGTGAGTTGCTCACGTTCGCCCTGACGGAAAACTTCGAAGGATCGCCTGTTATGCTCACAGTACAGGTGAAGCAATTGATTCGGAAACTCACAGAATATCCTGAGGTATCCCTTCCAAAAGGCCTTGTGGCGAAGCTACGCCCTTACCAGGAGCGTGGCTTCTCCTGGATGTGGCGGAATACCCAGATCGGTTTTGGAAGCATCCTCGCAGATGACATGGGGCTGGGAAAAACATTGCAGGTCATCACCACCATCCTGAAATTCAAGGAAGAGGACGCCCTGGAAACGGAAAGGGTGCTGATCGTGGCGCCAACGGGACTGCTCACCAACTGGCAGGCAGAATTTGAACGATTCGCACCCGGACTTCAGGTGATGATCCATCACGGATCGCAACGGAAACTCCCGATGCGGAAACTCCCGGACGTAATCATCACTTCCTACGGAGTGCTGCGTTCCGATGCAGGATTACTGCGCAAATGCAAATGGAAACTGTTGGTGATCGATGAAGCACAGAACATCAAAAATACCGGGACCGAACAGTCTAAGGCCGTGAAATCCATGCCCGCCAGCCACTTCATCGCGATGAGCGGAACAC
>CAJBPC010000224.1 GCA_903957405.1 uncultured bacterium
AGCCGTTCCTCAGCGCTCGCATCCAAGGCCACCGGTTATCCCATTGCAAAGATCGCCGCCAAACTCGCCCTGGGATTCACACTGGACGAACTGAAAAACCAGATTACACAAACCACCTCCGCATACTTCGAGCCAGCACTCGACTACGTCATCGTGAAAGTGCCCCGCTGGAACTTCGACAAGTTCAAAGGAGCAAACGACACCCTCGGATTACAGATGAAGTCAGTCGGTGAGGTCATGGCCATAGGAAGAAGCTTTACCGAAGCCTTACAGAAAGCCTGCCAAAGCCTTGAGAACAATGCAGTGGGGCTTGGCTACTACGGCAAAAGCATGATGCATTCAGAGGAGATCATCGACTATCTCAAGATACCGAAATGGGATCGGGTCTTCCGCATCAAGGATGCATTGATGATGGGCATCAGCGTGAAGAGTATCGTGCAGGCCACAAAGATCGATCGCTGGTTCATCTATGAGATCCAGAAGATCGTGACCATGGAAAAAGAAATCGCCAAGTATAAAATGGATACCCTTCCCGAAGAGGTCATCCGCCAAGCCAAACAAATGGGCTTCAGCGACGACCAGATCTGCAAGATCATGCAGAACGGAAAGGAAGACGAGCTCTACGAAAAACGCAAAGCCGCCGGAATCCGAAGGGTTTTCAAGATGGTCGATACCTGCTCCGCGGAATTTGAAGCAAAAACCCCATATTTCTACAGCACTTTTGAAAACGGTGGCGTCAGCGAAAGCAAGGTCAGCGACAAGAAAAAAATCATCGTGTTGGGCAGCGGTCCAAACCGCATCGGACAAGGCATAGAATTCGACTACTGCTGTGTACACGGATTGCTGGCCATCAAAGAATGCGGGTTTGAGGCCATCATGGTCAACTGCAACCCAGAGACGGTATCCACCGATTTCGACATGGCCGATAAGCTGTATTTCGAACCGGTCTTCTGGGAACATATTTGGGAAATCATCGAACATGAGAAACCGGAAGGGGTGATCGTGCAACTCGGTGGCCAGACAGCCCTTAAATTGGCAGAAAAACTGACCCAAAAAGGAGTTAAGATCATCGGGACATCCTTCGACAACATGGATATCGCCGAGGATCGGGGACGTTTCAGCGATATGCTCAAGGAGCTGAATATACCCTACCCGGAATATGGCACCGCACTCAATGTCGACGATGCCGTGGAAGTAGCCAAAAAAGTAGGATATCCGGTACTCGTTCGTCCATCATACGTGCTCGGCGGACAAAGAATGCGAATTGTCATCAACGATGATGAACTGGAAAGCGCCGTAGTAAGCCTGCTCAAACACCTTCCCGACAACAAGATACTCATCGATCACTTCCTCGACCGCTGTCAGGAAGCAGAGATCGATGCGATCTTCGACGGGGAAAATTTCCACGTAATGGGTGTGATGGAACACATCGAACCCGCAGGCATCCACAGCGGCGACAGCAATGCAGTGCTTCCGGCCTTCAACCTCACACCGCTGGATGTCACGACCATGGAATACGCTGCAGAAAAGATCGCCAGAGCCTTGAACATACGCGGACTGATCAATATACAATTCGCGATACAGAGAGGCAAAGTATTTGTCATCGAAGCGAATCCAAGGGCTTCCAGGACGACGCCGTTCATCGCAAAAGCATACCAGATCCCCTATCTGAATATCGCCACCAAAGTGATGATGGGCACCCACAAACTCACAGACTTCACATTCGAAAAGAAGCTGCAGGGTTTTGCCATCAAAGAACCGGTCTTCAGCTTCGATAAGTTCCCCGGTGTGAGCCGTGAACTAGGGCCGGAAATGAAATCCACCGGAGAGGCGATCCGTTTCATCAAAGACTTAAGGGATCCTTATTTCAGGAATCTCTATAAAGAACGCAGCATGCACCTGAGCAAGTGATGCGCTACTGAACATCCCTTGACAATACATCAAAGCCCGCAAATGGCATTTCCCTTTTGTGGGCTTTGACGATTCTGCCTTTGGCATACATTAGCTTTGCGCCATGAAACCGGACCAATACCTCAGGATTCTCATCCTCCTAACGATGCTTTTTGCCGGAGTTCAATCCTCTGCGCAGCAAGTACGCCTGTTCGGTCTCATCAAAGACATTCACAGCGATGAACCGGTCCCTTTCGCCACCGTCAAGATCATCGGTAGTAAGTTTGTAAAGCTTAGTGATTCAGCTGGCAGGTTCACCTTTTCCCTTTCAAAATGGCAAGGCGACAGTCTATTGGTCACCTATGCAGGCTTCCAGGACACATACGTAAAACTCGATACGAACGCGCGCGAATTACGCATCACCATTGCCATGGAGAGAGGCAGACAGAAAGAAGAGGTCGTCGTCCGCGGAAAAATC
>CAJBPC010000225.1 GCA_903957405.1 uncultured bacterium
CAGAAAAGAAAGGCATGCGCCAGCTTGTTTTGGAGGATGGCGTTCTTGAGGGTGGTGGTGATATGCGACTGCCCTACGACCGTGGAGAAATTCTGCGGACGGTATTTTCGGGCGGAAACGATGAAGTTGTCCATACCGACAAAGTTAAACAGATTGGGCTGAGAATGTAGCTCCCTGTTATTCGGTTTCCGGTATTGGAATTATTCCATATTTTCATGCGTGACCGAATGTGGTTGCTGCTCTTTATCAGACCAACATCGATATTAAATTTTCTTTTCAATATGCCAGAATACATACTAGCCCTCGACCAGGGTACGACATCATCCAGGGCCATTGTTTTTGACAGGGCAGGCAAGATCATCTCGATCGCGCAGAAGGAATTCACACAGATTTTTCCGAAGCCCGGATGGGTGGAGCATGATCCCATGGAGATCTGGAGCACGCAGTTGGGCGTGGCTGCTGAGGCGATACTGCGGTCAGGGCTTCTCGTCTCTGACATCGATTCGATCGGCATCACCAACCAGCGAGAGACGACCATCGTATGGAACCGGGAGACGGGAGCACCCGTGCATCATGCCATCGTTTGGCAGGACAGGCGTACGGCTTCTTACTGCGACCGGCTCAAGGGTGAGGGTTTGTCTGACACGATCCGGAGTAAGACCGGGCTTGTCGTGGATGCCTATTTTTCAGCCACCAAGGTGAATTGGATCCTTCAAAACGTTGCGGGGGCAAGGGCCTTGGCGGATGCCGGAAAGCTGGCATTCGGCACGATCGACAGCTGGTTGTTATGGAATCTGACGAATGGGAAGGTCCATGCGACCGATGTGACCAATGCATCAAGGACGATGTTGTTTAATATCCACACGCTGGATTGGGATGATGACCTATTGAAGATCTTTGATATTCCCCGGTCGATGCTGCCGGAAGTAAAGCCCAGCAGTGGCTTGTTCGGTCACACGGATAAGATACTCACATCCCGGTCGCTGCCCATTACCGGGATTGCCGGCGACCAGCAGTCGGCTTTGTTCGGGCAGATGTGCACCGAGCCGGGCATGGTGAAAAACACCTATGGTACTGGCTGTTTCATGCTGATGAATACCGGGACGACGCCCGTGGCCTCCTCCAACAATCTGCTGACCACCATTGCATGGCAGGTGGACGGTGTCACGCAATATGCACTCGAAGGGAGTGTGTTCATCGGCGGAGCGGTGGTGCAATGGCTGCGCGACGGACTTGGCATCATCCAATCTTCTTCTGAGGTAGAGGCACTGGCCCGGGCGGTACCCTCCAGCGAGGGTGTTTTCGTTGTACCCGCCTTTGCAGGTCTCGGAGCACCGCACTGGGACCCGCATGTGCGCGGGACGATCGTCGGACTCACCCGTGGAAGCACCCGGTCGCATATTGCGCGCGCGGCGCTCGACAGCATCGCTTTCCAGACGCAGGAAGTATTGCTCGCGATGGAAGCAGATTCGGGTATCCCTATCCGTGAGTTGCGCGTCGACGGGGGTGCGACCGCCAATGATCTGCTCATGCAGTTCCAAAGTGACATTCTCGCAGTGAAGGTCATTCGTCCGCGAGTAACGGAGACGACTGCGCAAGGTGCCGCATACCTCGCAGGACTCGCGACAGGCTTCTGGTCGGGTACTGCACAGATAGCGGGGCAATGGGAGCCTGAAAAGGTTTTTTCCCCCGTGATGGATGCCCATGACCGTATCCGCCTGCTTGATGGATGGCATAGGGCGGTGAAGGCGGCGAAGGCCTGGGCCGAGTGAAATGAATATGAGAAAACCTGGGATGATGCCCGCACTGAAAAAATCCGTTCTGAAGAGCAAAGCATGCATTCTTGAATCATAGCCGAGTATGAAACGTTGGGAAATCGATGAAGCGTTAAGGGAGGATAAGATCTGGGATATCATCGTGATAGGGGGCGGTGCCACGGGATTGGGCATCGCCGTCGATGGCGCATCGAGGGGTTACAGCGTATTGTTGCTTGAAGAATTTGATTTCGCCAAAGGCACATCGAGTCGAAGCACCAAGCTTGTGCACGGAGGCGTCCGCTACCTCGCGCAAGGAAATATAAAGCTGGTGCGGGAAGCGTTGCGAGAACGCGGGTTGATGCTTCAAAACGCCCCACACCTCACGCGTCGACAGGAATTCGTGGTGCCGGTCTATTCCAAATGGGATAAATTCTTCTATGGTACGGGCCTGAAGATCTATGATGTGCTGGCAGGAAGCCTTGGCTTGGGAAAGACACAGATCCTCAACACCCAGGAGACATTGGACAGGATACCCGTATCCGAAAAGATGAACCTCTCCGGCGGAATTGCATATTTCGACGGGCAGTTCGATGATGCCCGCTTTGCGGTCAATCTGGCCCAAACGGCCATGGAGCGGGGCGCATGCGTCGTCAATTATGTGCGGGTGGTGAACTTGCTGAAGAAGAATGGAAAAGTCTGCGGTGTCGTGGCCAATGACAAGTATGGTGGCACCGGAATTGAACTGCGGGCCAAAGCGGTCATCAATGCGACAGGGGTATTCGTCGATAAGATCCTGAAACTGGATGATCCATCAACGCCTGCGATGGTGGCGCCATCCCAGGGGGTGCATATCGTACTGGACAAAAAATTCTATCCTTCCGAAGCGGCGTTGATGATTCCCAAGACAGCCGACAAGCGGGTACTTTTTGCCGTGCCCTGGCATAACCGGGTTGTCGTGGGCACCACCGATACGCCCGTCAGTGAAATCCTTTCCGAGCCACTGCCGTACCGGGAGGAGATCAGTTTCATCATCTATCATTTCAATAAGTACCTGACCGCACAGGTGCGGGAATCAGACATAAAAACTGTCTTTACAGGGTTGCGCCCCCTGGTGCGGTCTTCCAATTCCGGCAATACCTCCATCCTCTCCCGAGATCATACCATCGTGGTGGCCACTTCCGGTCTGGTGACGATCACTGGCGGGAAATGGACAACCTACAGGAAGATGGCCAAGGATGCGGTGGATAACGCGGCGTTTGTCGGCAAGCTTCCGGTGATGCCTTGTGTGACGGATCATTTGAAGATACACGGGTGGACGGATGCTGTCGACAATAACGACCCGCTGCACATCTACGGATCGGATGTTGCAGGCATACGGTCACTGATGGCGGAGGATCCTTCGCTGACGGAGTTGTTGCATCCTGATTTTCATTTCACAAAGGCTGAAGTGGTATGGGCCTGCAGGCACGAGATGGCCATGACGGTGGAAGATGTGCTGGCCCGCAGGCTTCGCCTTTTATTCCTTGATGCAAGAGCGGCCATCGAAGTGGCACCGGTGGTGGCAGAGATCCTGGCCAATGAGGGGAATAAACTCATCTGCCTGGATGAATTTCTCAAGACGGCAAAAGGGTATCTGCCATGAACAAAATGTTGCTGTGACGTATCCGATACAGCGATCATGAACCACCTGAATAGCGCTTTTTGAGCTGTCTGATCTTGTTTTTCATCACCTTGACAATGTTCTTTGCTTCTTCCA
>CAJBPC010000226.1 GCA_903957405.1 uncultured bacterium
CTGCATCTGCCCATGGTCGAGATGTGGGCATCTGAGCTGAGGGTGTCGTTGATGAAGCGCTTTCCCGAGCTTGTTTTTCCTGCCAAGCGTTTCAGCTTTCTTCCCACATATGATATTGATATCGCCTACGCCCATGCTGGGCGCGGGGCTTTCAGGACAATTTCCGGGAGCATCCGCTCCCTTGTATCCGGCCGATTCGATCTTTTGAGGACAAGATTCAGGGTCGTTACGGGCAAGGAAACGGATCCATATGATTCATATGACTTTTTGAATGGGCTGCATGATCGGTTTGGATTATCTGCGGTCTTTTTTATGCTAGCGGCCCGAAATATCAAGGGATATGACCGAAACATATCTGTACATAATCCAGTCCTGCAACAATTGGCAAGGCGGCTGGCAGATCGGTATGAGGTTGGTGCGCATCCATCCTGGCAGAGTGGGGATGATCCAGGACTACTGGCACAAGAAATGAAAACTGTCGGGGATATGTGCGGCAAGGCACTGCGTTCCAGCCGGCAGCATTATATCCGTATGGCTTTTCCATCTACGTACAGGCATCTTATGGCGAATGGCATACGGGATGATTACTCTATGGGCTATGCCACTATAAATGGTTTCAGGGCTTCTGTGAGCTCGTCCTTTCAATGGTATGATCTGGAGAATGATTGCGCGACAGGGCTTCGTGTTCACCCTTTTTGTTATATGGACGCCAATGCTTTCCATGAGCTGCGAATGGGTCCGGATGAGGCATTCACCGAAATGTCGAATCTTTATCAATCTGTACGAAAAGTGAATGGCCGCATGATCGGAATATGGCATAATTCTATGCTAGGAACCGACCCCATGTATAAGGGCTGGCGGGAGGCGTATGTTGCATTCCTGGAGATGTTGCCGGTGGGGTCATGATGATTTCCTGAACCCGGTATTGACGAGGTATACTCCGAATAATGTGATCATCGTACCCCCCGCTATCAGCATCGTCAGTTTTTCATTGTTCAGTAGGGAGCCTATCGCAACAGCCACTACCGGGTTGATGTATGCATATACGGATGCCTGTGCGGCAGGCAGCCTTTTCAGTGCATAGATGAATGCAGCGAATGCTATGACAGATCCGGCGATCACCATATAAGCTATGGCATACCAGGATTCTGCCGGAATTTCGGTTATGGGTATCCGTTGACCGGACATCACTGCGATGGCCGTGAGGATCAACCCGCTGATGAACATCTGCCAGCCAATGCTGTAATAGGGATTTATGTTTCGGGCATGCTTGACGGTGAATAGGGTTCCAAGCCCCCATGTCATGGTAGCGACCAGCCCCATCAATAGACCTATGGAAAAGCTGGAGTTCAAGATGGCGTCAACGTATTCGTAGAAGATGACGACAATACCTCCGAAACCCAGCAACAGACCGAGGCCAGTGGTTCGATTGATGCGTGTGTCTTTGAACATGAACAGGCTGAAGACAGCGATCCATATGGGTGCGATGGCACCGATCACGGCTCCCAACCCGCTGGGGATATATTTCACAGACCAGGTACTCAGACCGTTACTCACCACGAACATGACCACGCTCATCCATGTGAACTGCAGCAGTGCTGCCCGGTTTGGCCACTTGAATCCTTTGAACCGGAAGTAGACGATATACACGCCGCCACCGATAAGCTGCCTTATGCCGGCCATCTGCAGTGCGGGCATGTGGGCGATTCCGCGTGCTGAAGCCAGCCATGTCGTGCCCCAAAGGAAGCTGACGATCCCCACGGCGAATAACGCCCGGGTCCGGTCTGTTTGTTTTGACGGGCGAAGTGGTTGCAGTGTTGACCTGATCGTATCAAACAGGTCTTCCATGAAATTTTTCACTTGTGCCCTCATTGGGTTATGTTGGTGGCGTGCCTTGTCAGTGCCTGAAATGACGCATACCTGTGATGACCATGGCAAGGCCGTTTTCTTTGCAATATAGCACCGAGTCCTTGTCGCGGATCGAACCGCCCGGTTGAATGAACGCGGTTATCCCTGCTTGATGCCCCATTTTTACGCAATCATCGAAGGGGAAGAATGCATCGCTGGCCATCACGGCTCCTTCAGTATCCGCTCCGAACTGTTTCGCTTTTTCAAGTGCCTGCCGAAGTGCATCGATCCGAGATGTTTGTCCGCATCCTTTGCCGATCAGTTTGAGGTCACTTACCAATGCTATGGCGTTAGACTTGAGGTGTTTGCAGACGATATTCGCAAAATCTAGATTTTTCTTCTCTTCATCCGTCGTTTCCCTGGATCCGCTCTCTTCCCAGCTTTGTATGTTTCCGGTATCAGCATCCTGAGATAGTACGCCCCCGAGCAGGGATTTGTATTGTCGTTCAGGATTGAAAGAAGCATGTTGTTCGAGGATGATCCGGTTTTTTTTCGAAGAGAGGATCGTCAGCGCTTCTGGCGAGAAGGATGGTGCAATGAGCACTTCAAAGAAGATCTCATTAATGGCCTCAGCGGTCTCCGCATCGATTTGACGGCTGCAAGCAAGCACTCCTCCGAAAGCACTTTCAGGATCACCGGAAAGCGCTGCCTCCCAGGCAGATCTGACCGTTCCACGAAGCGCGATGCCGCACACGTTCGTGTGTTTGATGATGCTGAACACAACCCCTTCCGGTTTTTTGAAATCCGCCATCAGCTGGA
>CAJBPC010000227.1 GCA_903957405.1 uncultured bacterium
CCTTTCTGAAATCCGGCCAACGGGTTGAAGTGAAATAGAGCTCTGCATATGCAAGCTGGTATAAGAGAAAATTACTGATCCTGTATTCCCCACTCGTCCGAATCATCAGTTCAGGATCAGGTAACTCGCTGGTAACCAGATACTTTTGTAAGGTATCCTGCGTGATGGCAGCCGGATCGATAACACCTGCCTGCACATCTGCAGCGATCTTCTTGACGGCGTTCACCAGTTCCCAGCGCGAACTGTAACTAAGGGCCATGACAAGGTTCAATCCGGTATTCTGACGAGTCATATCGAGGGCCTCCCCGAGTGCCATACGGGCATATTCGGGAAGCATCGACATATCGCCAATGACATGCAAACGAATATTGTTCTTGTTCAGAATAGGCACTTCCTTGCGGATCGTCTCCACCAGCAGTTCCATCAGTCCGGTCACTTCCGGCTCCGGACGGTCCCAATTTTCGGTGGAAAATGCATACAATGTGAGGTATTCGATATTCAGTTCTGCGCAGCCCTCAACGATGTTCCTAACGCTTTCGACACCATGAAAATGGCCATAAAGCCTGTCCTGTCCTTGTTCCTGTGCCCATCTCCCATTTCCATCCATGATGATGGCTATATGGCGGGGAAGCTTGCTCAGGTCGATTTTTTCCTTTGATGTCATATCGCGTGGTAAGGTGCAAAGATACTAAAAGCGTACGATGGCGGTGAAACAAGGGTTTTTGGGGGAAATGAACTCATTTTGGGCATCTATAAGAACTGATAGAGAAGGAAAGCCCCATCTCAAAAAATACATATTGATCCCTTTGAGCGCTGAATCCACGCTGTCGCCCCTCCGTACCAATCGGGAAACCAGTCTCATAAGAACGATCCTGTAGCAAGGAGGCAATGGTCGGCGTCCCATCTGCATTTGCCGGAAATGACAACGGCCCGGCATAAGCGGTACTCACATCATCCAGATAGTCCGTCATGGTGAATCTATGCGAAACCTCCAGCGTCAAGTTCACATTTTTGCCAAGATTGTATTTGACACCCATGCCTATCGGGAAGCAAAAAGACATGGTTTTATAGAATGTATTGCCGGTATTCAGGCCTGCAACCTGGCCTTCAGTTCCCAGAGGGCGCAGATAGTATTTTTCCCCATCCAGGTAAGCATAGGGGTTGAAACTGACCATACCGGCACCCAGTGTTACGTAAGGAGTGAAAAAATATCGGTCGCTATGGGGTTCGAAACGAAAAAAATTGAAATCCCCCTGAAATCCAATTTCTAAAATATTGGTATTGAAACTCAGATTCCTGCGTCGATTGAATTCCACACTGCTGTACTTGTCCGCGTAGCCAAGTTGTGCATAATGTCCGCTCACACGAACTCCGATATAATTGCCAATCTGCTTTCGGAGGAATAAACCGACTACCGGTTTGGGTCGGTTCACGGCAGCCCGGTTGTTGAGATCCCCGAAATAATGTGCTGCACCCAATGTGATACCAATTTCTCCTTCGTGCACATACGCCTCTGTCTGTGCATGTGAGGGGATGATCATCATCAGGAATAAAACTGTCGATATGCCGATACGCTTCCACATATAAGGATTGCAAATTTAACCCTTCTTGTATTAAAGAAAACAAAAAAGCATCCCGCATGGCAGAGCAACCATCTTCCAATCAGAAAAATCAATTCCGGGTGTCGAATCCCCATGCGAGTTTTTCCCTCAGTGTCTGAAGAAAATTCTTTTCATTCAATCGGACAAGGCTGATGGTAAAATCTTCTTTTTTGACTGCCAGCTGCACCTGGCGGGGGATGATCTCCTTTCTGGAATCCATGGTGCAAATGAATTGATCTGCGCGCCCTTCCAATTCAAAGGATATGATTGAGTCGTCTGAAACGACAATTGGACGTACATTCAGATTGTGCGGTGCCACGGGTGTGATCACAAAGCTGCCGGAATCGGGAAAAAGAACCGGCCCGTTGCAGCTCAGTGAATAACCGGTGGACCCAGTTGGCGTCGACACGATCAGCCCGTCAGCCCAATAATTATTCAAAATCTCACCATTCAGGTAGGTGTGTATCCTGATCATCGGAGACACATCCCGTTTGTGGATCACGAATTCGTTCAGCGCATAGGGCGTTTCTCCAAAAAGAGGGATGTTGGCATCAACATGTATCAGCGTCCGCCGGTCAACGACAAAACTCCTGTTGTTAAGAGCGGCCACGGCTGCCTGGATATTCTCCTTGCCGAGACTGGCCAGGAATCCTAGCCTGCCGAAATTGATGCCAAGGACGGGGATGTTCTTATCGCGTACCAAGGTAACGGTATCCAGTAGGGTGCCATCTCCACCTAAGCTTATCAGACAGTCAAATGTATCGTCAAGGTCGTTGGAGTGCTTGAAAGTGGGCGTGAGTTCGGCGTCGACGAGGGCATGGCTCACCTGGTGGAAGATATCCTCATGAATGACCGGGCCTATCTTCGCCTTTTTGAGCTCCTCCATGAGGTTCAGAACATCGGCGGGTGGTACACTTTCCCCGCCACGGCTGTAGATGGCGACTTTCATATGGCGAATGTAAAGGATTTATCCCGGCTTAATGGCCGAACCATGCATCGAACTCACTCATTGTTTTTATGAAAGAAAAAGGCGCTTTCGTTCAACTGGTTGAAACTGTATTCAAGTCGAATGACCCAGTCATAGATCGTGAGGACATCCACCCCGAATCCTCCTGTATACACGAAATGATTCGTGAGCATGTTGCCCGCGACATTGTTCCGGTTGTACACATAGCCTGCATCGCCGTATGCCTTGACATAGAAACGGAAAGGTATGACGCCGTATGTCCGTGACTTGAGGCCTGTACGAAGCTTGACAGAAGCCACTTCCTTTCGGAATGTATTGCGCACAAAACCTCCCGCAACACCATCGATCACGTAATACTCCAATCCGCGCAGATAGGAGTCCCCATAACCGAGAAATGGCTGGTTGACAAAGGGCTGGTCGAAGGGGAGTTTCACTCCGACTTCAGCCTGTAAGCTGTAGAAGAACTCCTTGGGTAATGTCCAATGCCTTGAAGCCCTTAAATTCAGTTGCCATAATTCCATCGGCCCGCCAATGCCGCGTTTTAAGAAATTGAACTCAACTGTCTTCCCGCGGGACGGGTATGCTATGTAGTCAACGTCGAAGTGCTGGAAGGTGTACTGGAGTTCAGGATAATGCACTTGACTGATGGCCTTCTTGAAGAATCCAGGATTCATCTTGACGATCGTGTCATCTACACGATCCATCCAGAACCCCAATTTTGCGGTATGACGATTTACGGACCCTTTCCTGTAAGAATAAGTCAGACCGGCGTAAAACCTCTCCCGAATGAAACGATCTTCATCCTTGAAGAAACCCTGCTGATTGGCACTCGTGTTGTAATTCACCTCCCTGGTCTTTGCATAGGATAAATCAAAACCATAACCATGCTTCAACGAGCGGTCAGCAAAGGGATTGTAATATTTGAGGGCTATCTGTTTTGTATATCCGTTGATAAGCCAGAGATTGATCTTGTCGTTGCGGCCCGTAATATTATCGCCCTTGATCTTGACACCGTAATTCAAACGGTCGAAACTCATATCGTACTGGTTGATCCAAACATTCCAGTTCCTATCAATGGGTTTAAAATAAAAGAAAGGCCAGTAGTACCAACGCTCTTTCACATCTATCGTAATGTCCAGCGTATCCCTGTCCCAGTTGCAGGGTGCCACGGTAACATCGACGAAGAGGCTGGTGTTTATCAGGTTCTGCTTCGTGATGAGGATGTTGGAAAGGATATCGGTAACGGTATAGGATACCCCCTGCTTCAGGGTCACTTCCCGCTCGATGATGAAGACTTTCGTCTTACGATGGCCCGTGACCGTCACGTGTCTGATGGTCGAGCGACTATCTCCCGACAATTCAGCTTCGATATGACCATTGGAACCCTGGCACATGGCAACAGGTACCATTGCAAATAAGGGTATCAGGAGGATCAGGTATCTGACAGAAGGCCGCATTGCGGACAAATTACATGAATCCGCCCATACGAAGCTTTAGATATTCAGATAATTCAGTAAATGGTCTAGGTTCGACTGGAGTTCATTGCGGAATAGTTCTTCCCCCACATAATACCGAACATTGTACTCGTGGCGCTGGAATGAGGCTATCACATCGGATATCTCTTCTTTGTTGATGCGTAAAACGACTGTCAGCAAATGTCTGTCAGGATCCTGGAGGGTATTCAATTGTGTAATCACGGCATCATTCGATTCTACAAGCCTGTTGATCTCGCCGAGAGAGTATTCATTGTTCTCCATCTCCAACACGACCAGGGATCCATATTCTCCCGCACCCGACATCCTGGCCAATTCCCGGAAAAGTGTTTCGACGGTTATGACGCCTTCGTATTCTTTCTTGTCATTCAGCACAGGAACGATATCCGTCTGCATCTCAAGGCA
>CAJBPC010000228.1 GCA_903957405.1 uncultured bacterium
AAAATGATTTTAGGCTGCATCTGTTTGTAAAAATGCCTTGGCCGTCCAAGCAGGGATGGGTCATTTTTGTTTACCGAAGAGTCTGTCGAATTCAGCCCGATAAGAGATATTTCCCCCTGTCCGGTCGCGGCGTCCGGAGGTGGACAGCGCGTCGAAACTGCTCCTGAAGAAGAAGGATGTCCGGAATTTTCCATCCGGCGTGATCTTGTATTCCACATTCACATCCGGCAGGAAGAGGAAGCTTTGAGAGCCGGTTACCATTCGGGAGTTCGTTGAGAAGTTGAAATCGCTGCCGAAAGTGATGATGAGCTTATCGTTCATCAGTGACTTGATGAATTGGAGGCTGACGTTCTCCCTGTAGTTGGTGGACGAACTCTCCGCGGTAGTCCCGGAGCCTGTCCCGCTGATATCGGTAAGCATCCTCGAGTAGTTGAAGTTTACATCCACCGATGACCCGAACAATTTGTAGAAGAAATTCTGGACGCTATTCGCGAGAATGCTATTGATCACCCCTGAGATCGTGTTGCTGAAGAGTTCAGTGTTCAGATTGCTGGCCACGATGGCGGATTGTGGTGCGAAGCTTTTGAATACGATGAGATAGGTCGCCTGTTTGCTCACTTCCAATGGATCCCTGTTGATCGACTTCAGTTTGCTGTCTACCGTGGGATTGTTTTTTACCGTACTGTTGCTTGGCAGCACTATCTGGAATGCAGGATTCGGCTGGCTTAGTGTGCCCGTCAGTAGGCAGTTTACGTTCACGTCACTGATTTCCTTCAAAATGTCGGAGCTCACTCCGGAAACGGTGGATGAGTTGGGGTCGTTGAAAAGGGTGCTCATCCGCACTTTTTCCGCCAGATAGCTGGCGTTGATGTTGATTTCTGCATCATACGGATCACCCGTCCAACTGATGTAGCTGCCGGATCCTGGCTCGAGGGTGAATGGTTTTTTAAAAATATCCTGGAAGTTGAAGTTGTAATTTCCCCTTTCTATGATGTACCTGCCATCCAGTGTGGTGCTTTCATTGGTACCTGTCCTGATCTTCAGGTTTCCCGCCCCCAGTGCGGAGATGATATCCCCGCTTAGTTCATCCAGGATGACATCGACTTTTAGGAGGTTGTTTGCCGTTAGGTCCAGGTCGATGGACAGGTTCGATGCGGATCGTGTGAGCGAGTCAAGGTTCATCTCGCGTCCGTAGGCCCTCCATACTATGTAGTCTACATCGCCACTCTCTTTCGAGCTTCCTGACGTGAGGATGCTGATGGATGAACTATCGACGGGTTCGCCTTCCACGTACAGCCGCATGTCGGTATCCGGACCAGTGAACGAGAAATTCACACGGCCCACCGCCTTCCCATAAAACAGCGTATTGTCGAGTTTCGTCGTATTGAGCAGCTGAAGTTTCTTGGAGTCTGCGGAGAAGTTGAAACCCATTTTACTGAAGAAGCGGTGTGTGAGTTGACCGCTGACATTTCCTTCGTTGCCCTCCGCATCCTTGATTCGGATGGTGCCGAAGTCGATCATGTCTGGTTTGAATTCTATCACAGGGTCCTGCAGTGCGTAACGGCATTGCGTATACCCAACGAGGACCTCCGCCTTTTTTAGTGTAACCGTTCCCGTTATGTCGGGTTCACTGATGTCACCCGACACTTTCAGTTTGCCGGATCCCGTCCCCTTGATGTCTGTGAAAACGATACCCAAGTATTTTTTCAGGATATCCATCTTCAGCAATCCGATATCGATGTCGGTGTCGATCACGTTTCGGGAAGAGTCTGCCAGGGACACATGTCCCTTGACGTCAAAAACATACCCTTCATTGGCAGAATTGAGGAAGTAGGTGGCCTTCTTCATCCTGTTGTTCCAGTTCCCGTTGATGGATATGATGCCTATGGAATCATTCTCGAACCTTGTCTGTTCCGTCTGTGCATTCATGTATATGTTCAGCCGGCCATAAGGATCTTCGATGGTGATATCGCCGCTTGTGATCCCTTCGATTTTCGGTTCGGTCATCACATAGGGCAGGATATCGCCGAGGTTTACTTTTTTCAGCGTAAGTAGAATGTCATTGCTGTTTCCGATTTCCGAGGGGAGGGAGGATATTTGGATTTCCTGTTGTCCGTTCACGATGCGGATATCGTTCGCATCTATGAAGGATCGGCTGATGGTCAGCTGCCCGTTTCGTTCGATGCGCCAGGTTTTGTCATTTATGACGACCGATGAGGGGTTGAAATTTATCCTTATGCCATCGGATAGGTTATAGATGAAAAGGGACAGCTGCGCGGAGTTCATTGCTTGATTCGCGGAGGTGGAGAGGTTTATCTCTGAGACATCCTTTGAAGACACGATGGTGAGTGTGGAACCAGGTATCTCCAGGCTGTCGTTGATCGTGATCATCCTGGTATTTGCCAGCAACAGGAGGCTGTCCATATTGCCGACACCATCAAGTTCGAATTCCCGAACTTCCGTGTTCTTATATCGCAGATAGGGAATATTCAGCTTGAGGAGGAAAGATCTGTTCCTGGCATTTATCTCTCCGCTGAGTGAGCTATTGTCAAGACCTCCAATGGATGGGCTTATCAGGGGCAGGTACTGATCGACATTTTTCAGGACGACACTGAACACCATGTCCTGATCTGCCGGTACTGTTTCGGGAGGCTTGAAATAGAGCGGGTAATATTTGTTCAGGTAT
>CAJBPC010000229.1 GCA_903957405.1 uncultured bacterium
ACCAATCTTAAACAGAATTATGATGAAAAAAATCGGATTTAAGGAGGCGCTTCCCTTCTTATTGCTGGTCGCACTGTCCATTGCAGCGATCTTTGTACCCGTGCTGCCGAATTTCGACGACGGAGGAACATACAATCAGGCAGACATAGCCTGGATCCTCGTGGCTACGGCTCTGGTGTTCCTGATGACACCGGGACTAGCTTTTTTCTATGGGGGAATGGTACACCGGAAGAATGTGATTTCCACCATGATAAAAAGTGTGGTGGCCGCAGGGGTTGTCAGCGTTATCTGGATCGCATTCGGCTACAGCCTGGCTTTCGGTGATAGCATGGGGGGGGTCATCGGAAATCCAACGACCCACCTGTTTTATAAGGGTGTCACTTCCGGCGAACCCTGGAGCCTTGCACCAACCATCCCCAAATCACTTTTCTCGCTGTTCCAGCTGATGTTCGCAATCATCACGCCGGGCCTGGTCGTTGGTGCGGTAGCGGAAAGGATCCGTTTCACATCATACATTCTTTTCACGGTGCTCTTCGCGATCCTCGTATATGCTCCCTTGGCGCACTGGAGCTGGCATCCTGAAGGATTCCTGTTCAAGTGGGGCGCCCTCGATTTCGCCGGCGGAACCGTCGTGCATATATCCGCAGGTTGCGCAGCTCTGGCGGGAGCCCTTGTACTGAAACGCCGTAAAGTCCATATCGACAGGGCGGAAGTACCCCCCGCCAATGTGCCTTACGTACTCATCGGCACAGGCCTCCTGTGGTTCGGATGGTTCGGGTTCAATGCGGGTTCCGCACTGGGTGCCAACGCGCTGGCCGTATCCGCCTTCGCCACCACCAATACGGCCGCCGCAGCAGCAGGCCTGTCATGGATGTTCTTCGATGTGCTGAAAGGAAAAAAACCATCTGTACTCGGCTTCTGCATCGGTGCGGTAGTAGGCCTGGTGGCCATAACCCCCGGCGCTGGCTTCGTAGCCATTCCGCAAAGCATATTCATCGGAGTGGTTGCCGCCATCATATCCAATGTAGCAGTCTATTACAAATCCAAATCAAAACTTGACGATACGCTCGACGTATTCCCCTGCCACGGACTAGGTGGCATTGTGGGTATGCTGCTGACTGGCGTCTTTGCAAGCAAGATGGTCAACAGCGCAGGCAACGACGGCTTGTTCTATGGAAACTCGGATTTCTTCATGACGCAGCTCAAAGCCATGCTTATCGCTGTAGCCTACAGCTTCGCAGTCTCTTTCATCATCTTCAAATTCATAAACTTCATCTCCCCCCTTCGCGTATCGTCCGAAGATGAAGAAATGGGCCTCGATGCATCTCAGCACGACGAAAACTACGTACAGGGAACGCTCCTGGTACGTACAGGTACCAATGGGAATTTCGAAGAAAGAAAAGTGGATGTAATGATAGAAAAAGGTGCAGCAGCAGAAGCGGTATTGGACTAGAATACACTTCTCCACTGCACCCATACTAAAAATAAAAAACCAACACAATGTTACGAAAAATCATCGTAATGACTGCGGTCATTGCCCTATCAAGCGCGTCCAAAGCACAGGAAACCGCTCCCAAAAAAGAAGAAAAACCGGCAGCAGCCATAACGATCAGCGGGTTTGCGGACGCTTATTTCCGATCAGACTTCATGAAAGAACCATCCAACAACCGCACGAGCTTCACCAACACCCACAACTCCTTCGAGCTGGGCATGGCATCGATGAAGCTGGACTACACCAAGGGCAAGGTGAGCATGGTGGCCGACCTCGGTGTGGGCAAAAGGGCTCAGGAATTCTCTTACAATGAATCTGGCCTGACCGCTGCGATCAAACAATTGTACGTGAGCTATCAGGCAGCTGACTGGCTGAAACTGACCATGGGCAGCTGGGCAACGCATGTAGGGTACGAACTGGTGGATGCCCCGGCGAACCGAAACTACAGCATGTCCTACATGTTCTCCTGGGGGCCATTCTCCCATACAGGTCTGAAAGCAGAAGCCTCTTACGGCAAAAGCACCTTCATGCTGGGGATCGCCAATCCAACCGACTACAAAACAGCACCACTCAACAGCAGTAAATATGTGCTCGCGCAGTATGGCATCGCCTTTTCAGATGATGTCAAAGCCTATGTCAACTATGTCGGAGGCAAAAGATTCACCGACAGCGCCCGAACCTCGCAACTGGATCTGGTGCTGACAGCGACACTGAACGACCTCTTCAGCATTGGATACAACGGAACCGTTGCCATGAATAAATTTCAGCAGGGCAACAAATATGATCAAGATGCAAAAAAATGGTGGGGTTCCGCTGTCTACCTGAACCTCGACCCCAGTGAGAATTTCGGAATCACCCTGAGGACGGAATACTTCAGCGATAAAAACCAGTTGGCCGCAATGTCTCTCGCTGCCGAAGGCGCTTCTGTTTTTGCGAACACCATTTCAGGAAATATTCGCCTCGGAGATCTCACCCTCATACCCGAATTCCGGGTCGAGAATGCAACAGGCAGCATCTATAGCAACAAGTCCGGCGAATTGAAACAAGCAGATGCCAGCATACTGCTCGCCGCCGTCTACAAATTCTAGGCAAGTTTAAGTTGGGTCATAATCAATCCCAGGGCGGCTTTTTAGCTGCCCTGCTTTTTTTATACCCTGCACGCCTTCGGAAGAAAAAAACAGGTTCCTCTTGCGAATGACCTCAATTTGTCATATTTTTTACGCATGGCAAGAGAACAAACTGATCCGAAAATGTCAGAACAGACAAATGACCAAGTCGCATTCATCGGCTTGGGCACATGCCTCACAGGGAACCTATTCAGCAAGGAACCGCTCATCATCGACGGGACGGTGATGGGAAATATCACCTGCGAGGAAGCTATCCTGTTGGGGATCTCCGGTATGATCATTGGCGATATATCCTGCCTGAAGGCAGAAATACATGGCACCGTGAAAGGAAACCTCGACATCGAAACCTTACTGCAACTGCAGGGACAGGCCGTCGTGCAAGGCGATATCAGAACAGGAAAACTGCTCACGGAATCAAGTGTTACATTCAACGGACATTGCTCCACCGGTCGCAAGCCAATGAGGCCGGTCACAGATACCGAACCACTTCCGGTAACATCTTCCGTACCAACTACCGCTCAGAA
>CAJBPC010000230.1 GCA_903957405.1 uncultured bacterium
AAATTTCAAGTCTAAGAATGAATGGAAGGCTTTCATTTTCAAGCTAATCTCTGTAATCCAACGCCGGTTTTCTGTCACCCAAAAGTGCCTTGTATTTGTATACGCCTAAGGATACCTTAAATTCAGTTTTTGCCTTTTCGATCATGGAAGGGTTGTTGAACAGGTCGATGCCGATGCCCGTGAGGGCTTTTGCTGCAGCCATCATTCCTTTGGTTCCTATCTCAGTTCCACCGCAAGCAACAGCCTGCCAGCTGTGTGCGGGAGTGCCTGGCACCCAGGTGGCGGTGCTGAATCCTACAGTGGGTACTTTGTAGCTCACATCTCCGACATCGGTTGAGCCGGGGCTGGATACATCCGGCATCCGGAGTGCTTTGACTTCGGCAGCTTCTCCAATGGGGGGTCCTTTAACGGTGAGGGTTGATTGGATTTTTTCAGCAAAGGAAAATTCTTCCTTGCTGTACTTGACTCCGCCGGCAAGCATCAGATTTCGGTGCATATCTGATGCAAGTGTTTGATTGATGAGCAGGTCGTGTGTGCCACCGATGATTTCGTATTTCATACTTGTTCCCGTGCCGATGGCGGCACCTTCAGCTGCTTTCACCACCCTTTCAAAGATGCTTTCCACTTCTTCTTTGTCAGGGTGTCTCACATAGTAATACACTTCAGCAAAGTCGGGTACTACGTTTGGGGCTTTTCCACCGCTGGTGATCACATAGTGCATCCTCGCCGATGCCGGTACATGTTCCCGCATCATGTTGACCATATGGTTCATGGCCTCAACGCCGTCAAGGGATGACCGGCCCTGTTCCGGTGCGGATGCGGCATGCGCAGATCTGCCATAAAATCTGAATTTGGCCGATTTGTTCGCAAGCGCACCATCCAGTGCCACACGGTTTTCATTGCCCGGATGCCAGTGCAATGCGATATCCACTCCGTCGAAAAGCCCATCACGAACCATAAACACTTTCCCTGACCCACCTTCTTCTGCGGGACAACCAAAGACTTTGATCGTTCCTTTCCAATTATGCTTCTCCATCTGTCTTTTCAGTTCGATGCCTGCGGCGACAGAAGCCGTGCCAAAAAGGTGGTGTCCGCAACCGTGGCCGGATTGTCGTCCCGCAGCAGCTTTCTTCTCCGGTATTGCTTCCTGTGTGAGTCCCGGCAAGGCATCGTACTCTGCCAGAATGGCGATGACCGGGCTGCCGCTACCGAAACTGGCAATGAAGGCGGTGGGAATTCCTGCCACGCCTGCCTCCACCCTGAAGCCTTCTTTTGCCAATAGCCCCTGCAGCATGGCAGCGCTTTTTGTTTCCTTGTAGCCAAGTTCCGAGAATTCCCATATCTGTTGCGCAATATCTTTATACTTCCCGTATTCTGCCTGTATTTCCTGCATGGCGATCCGTTTCAAGGGTTCCAGTGCAGAAAGTGTAGGTTGCTTTTGTCCAAAACCATTATGACAAAAGATGAGCGCAAACAAAAGTGTCAAATAGATGTGTGTCCGCATGATTTTCTTTTAATGTTCAATAGTACCAAACTATCGATTTTTTCTGCGAAACTATAATTCACATACATTTTCATGCCGTGTGACCCTTCGTATCTTTGCCTTAATTCAATCACATGGTCAAGCGCGCTTTAGGTGCCCTCATTCCCGCCTTTTTTGTCTGGCTCATTGCAGACCAATACGTCATAAGCCCGACATATGCATTCGAAGCATCAAAACCCTTTAGTGGGGATTCCATTCATAATCCATACAGGAACTATGTTGCCGCTGAATGGACGCTTGCCAATCTCCACGCACACACGAGTTCGTGGTTTGGATTTACGAATGGGAAGGGTGATGCGAATGATGTTTATGAAGCGTATGATTCGATGGGATATGGGATCCACTTGATTTCGGAGTACCAAAAGATCAGCAAGCATGGCGATTCCTCCGCCTCCTATATCAGTGCTTATGAGCATGGTTTCAATATCCCCAAAGGTCATCAGTTGGCTTTGGGAAATCGCCAGGTGACATGGAAGGATTATCTTTTCCCTCAAACGCTTTCAAATAAGCAGGATATCCTTAACCGGCTTGCATCCGATGAAGGTAATGTCGTTGTGATCAATCATCCGGGCATGCGCCTTGGTTACAAACCAACAGATTTTAAATTCCTCAGCAATTACGATTGCATGGAGGTGTTGAATTCATACGGTCCGGCTTTTGAGTATTGGGATACAGCGCTCTCCAACGGAAAGATGGTTTCCATAGTTGGAAATGATGACACACATAACGCCGGCAACCGGAAGGCTGTCGGAAAATTTGCGACACTGATACATGCGCCTGGGAGGGAAAAAGACGAGGTTTTGCGTGCTATGAGGGAGGGCAGGACCATCGGGGTGCAGATCCCACAGATCGCATCAATGACTTTCCCGGAAAAGATTGACATGTTGAAAAGAAGTAGTCCTGCCATCGAACGGGTGTCAGTGGATTCCGGCCGGTTGAGTGTTCGTTTTTCAGTTCCGGTATATGACTTGTCCATCACGGGCCAAGGTGGGCTGAAGGTGTATGCGACCGACATCACCACCCGCATTGACTTTACCATCCGCCCCGAGGATACATACCTCCGGGTTTCCTATATGACCTCCGATAGCATACGTTATTTCCTGAACCCGGTATATAGGTCCAATGGTCGGATGGGCAACAGAAGAGATTTCTCCACCGAGTAATTGTAGCATCAGAGGAACAAGTCTGTATACAGTTGAGCCCCCGGCACGACTGAATAACCCGACAAGTCTGTGATGCCTTCTTCCGCAAGAACCTGTTCATCGAGGAAGAAATTTCCGGTACAGGATCCTGAAGGGCGTTTGAGAATGAAGAAAGCTGCGTCAGCAATGATTTCTGGTGTCCGACTCATTTTCATGAGAATCTCGCCACCAAGCAAATTTTGTACTGCTGCAGTGGCGATTGTCGTACGCGGCCAGAGGGTATTCGCTGCAATCCTGTCTTTCTTCAACTCTTCCGAAAGCCCCAGCGCAATCATGCTCATATCGTACTTGCTCATGGTATATGCGAGGTGACCGCCGAACCACTTCGGATCCATATTGACCGGTGGTGAGAGGTTCAGTATGTGGGGGTTTGTGCCCTTTCGGAGATGCGGAATACAGGTCCTGCTGGTAAAAAAAGTGCCTCTGACGTTGATGTCATGCATCAGGTCGTAGCGCTTTGGGTCTGTCTGTTCGGTGGCTGTCAGAGAAATGGCAGAAGCATTATTGACAAGAATGTCGATGCTTCCAAATGTGGCGACGGCTTTATCTACTGCGGCCTGTATCTGGTCTTCGAATCGAATATCACATTGCATGGCCAGTGCCTTTCCCCCCAGCGCTTCTACCTCTGCGGCCACAGAGAAGATGGTGCCTCCCAGTTTAGGGTTTTCTTCCACTGACTTTGCTGCTATGACGATATTCGCCCCTTCCTTAGCCAGTTTAAGTGCTATTGCTCTTCCGATGCCGCGGCTTGCACCGGTGATGAATGCGGTTCTGTTCTTGAAACTCATGGGTGTAATTCTAATTGTAAAAAGCGGTCAGGTCGAAAAATTGATAGGTGATGCAAACAAGATACTCGAGCCGGTAAGCTGAAAGTATCTGTTTGAGTGGCTTATGAAAGATCCATGGTCGGTTTGTTCTGCAGGATTTTTTCGATTTCTTCCATGACTTCTGGCGTCAGCATCGGAAGTACATCCAGGGCCTTTAGGTTTTCTGTGAGTTGCTCTTCACGGCTTGCTCCCAGGATGGCTGTGGATACATTAGGGTTTTTGATCGTCCAGGCTACGGCGAGGGCAGGCATCGACACACCTAGTTGATCGGCGAATTGCATCAGTTTTCTCAGTTTATCCAGCTTTTCAGGTTGCAGCCAGCGGGCTTTTAGCCAATCCATCGCCCTTACGGTCATGCGGGAGTTTTCAGGGATGCCATCCAGGTACTTTCCGGAGAGGAATCCTGAACCAAGCGGGCTCCAAATGGTCGTCCCCAGACCGACGTTTTTGTAGACAGGGGTATAATCCATTTCGATTTTGTATCGCTCGAACATATTGTATTGTGGTTGTTCGACGACTGGCCCGATAAGGTTGTATTGTTGTGCCACCCTATGTGCTTCCATGATCTCTGCTCCGCTCCACATGCTGGTCCCCCAATACAGGATCTTACCCTGAAGGATCAGGTTGTGCATGGTCCATACGACTTCATCTATGGGCACGGTGGGATCCGGCCTGTGGCAGAAAAACAGATCGAGGTAATCCAGCTGTAGTCTTTCGAGTGCTTCATGGCAAGCCTCAAAGATGTGTTTTCGGCTGAGACCAGCCTGATTGGGCTTGTGGTTGTTGCGCCAGCCAAAAAAAACTTTGGAAGAAACAACTATGGAACTGCGTTCCCAGTTTTTCAATTTAAGGATACGCCCCATCATCTTTTCACTCTCACCCATTGCATACCCTTCTGCGTTATCGAAGAAATTCACCCCTGCATCATACGCCATGCCCATGAGCTTGTCGGCGGTATTGTCCTGGATTTGTTTGTGGAATGTGACCCAGCTGCCGAAAGAAAGTACGCTGAGTTGTAGCCCTGTGCGGCCCATGTTCCTGTATTGCATATGGCAAGATTTTATTGTTTTATGGAATGCAATTTAAGCCTTCAGCGAAGAACATTCAGTGAAAAAAATACTTACGATGGGGAGATTCAACGAGTCAGTCTTGAGGTGTCTGTCAATGAAGTGCTATCCGGCACAGTGATCTCATTTTGAACGCGGAGGACGCTATTGGTAATTTGGAAGATGTCGAATGTTTTGAAATCCTGTGGAGCCCTGAGTCCAACGCCGTTGATGATCATTCCGGGACGATGGATGCGCACGGGTTTATCAGTGTGGAATTGCTGGTTGTTTTGATCCCACCAAAGTTCCTGGCAGAAAAGCGTGTCAGCCTTTATGTTGAAGACCCTCACACTGTCTCGCATGTAGACTTTGTTTTGGGTCTCCAGGTATCTTCCAAACAGGGCATCGACTTGATTTTCTACATGCATGGTCGAATCGAAGAAGTCCACATGCAGGCTCCGGGGGAATTCCATTCTTGGAAGTGTATCCTGAAATCGCAGCAAGGTGGGGGCTGTAAGTTTTGCTCTTGTCCTTCCTCCCTGGCTCATGTAGCTGACAACACCCTCCGCTTCATCCAGACCTGTTTTTTTCTCGAACATCTCCTTTACCTTCTGCTCATCATTGACGCAGGATGTCGACGTTACGAGAAAAAATATGACTGACATGCAGCAGGTGTATGACAGCCTAAAAGGGTGCATGGGCAATGGGGATTAATCGTATTTCCTGGGATTGAACCAGATATCGCTCAGGTTCATGCCTACTGCGAAACGGACTATACCCTCTCTGACCGAATTGTCTTTATTTCCTCTTGCGCCGGCTTCAATGACCAGGTTGATGGTGGTGTATTGGTTGGTATAGAAGTTGCGCCTGACAGGCAGTGCAGTGCCAAAGGTAACCATGTACTGGTTCAACGGTTGTCCAAGGCTTACCGCGTCAGGTCCGTATGATACACCCGCTCTATAGATGACCCTTTGCAAGTATTTTTTCCCATTGATATCCGGAATGAACTGCCCGCCAGCCCTTACTGTCCAGTTGTTGCGAAGCATGTCCGGTTCATCATAATACCGGTAGTTTGTCCACAGCGTCCTGTTGAATTCCACGCCGAACATCCATTTGTCTTCATCCTCGAGCATGAGGCCGAAACCAAAAGAACCGGGATAGACCACTGATCCTTTCTCTTCCGTTGCACGGTAAATGCTGTCGATGACATCCACTCCGTTGGTGGCGCTGTATTCGAATGTTTCACGAGAGATGTCGCGGTATGCCTTCATTTTATTTGTAAGGCTGCCATTCGCGCCGATCCGCAGGAAGGTGGTATTGTTAATGGCGACCCTGTAGAGGAGACCTCCTTCCAGGAACAATCCCCCAAAGCGGGTGGTGTCAGCGGAATTTGTTTTTCGGTATGGTACTGTGTCATTCAGGAAGATAACCCTTGTATTGTAGAGTTTATTCCCGAACATGTATCCGGCATTAACGCCAAAACTGAGTTTTTTCGTTCCAAAACCTGTACCGATGAATGCTTTGTAAGACCCGCCATTACCGGTGTAATTGTACAATACACTGTCGATGCCTTCAATCCGCGTCCTGGCATTCAGGTTGTAGTTGATGCGAGTAATGGGTCGGAGCCCGATATTCATACCCCAGTTTCCCTTTTTCTTTAGGGGTATCCCCAGTTGGATATAGGTGGGGATCATGTACTTCGAGTTGAATTTCCTGACGGGTTCTCCGCTTCGCAGTGTCCTGGAATTAATCTCGACACCGATATCCAGGGTGGTCACTTTTAGATGTGCGTAGCTGGCCGGATTGATGAAATTCACGGATTGCAGATCGTTATATGGAATGGCAAGGCCACCCATCGATCTGTTCACGATATTCTGTGATGAGAGTACATCGCCCAGTCCAAAGCGAGAATAGGGTGAATTCTCCTGTGCCTCCATGGAATGCATGGATACAAGGAAAATTGGCAGGATGAAAATGGACGGTTTATGGAAGATTGTTCGATTCGCTGATTGCATACAGGCCTTTAAATAAAAATTCAGAGTCGGCAAATATCCTGTTTTTTAGGTGGCCGGCAAAATAGCTGTTATCACCCCCGGTTAAGACCACGTTAAAGTTCCCGTATTTCTCTGCATAAGCATCAATTACTCCGTCAATTTCCTTAGCCATGCCCAAAACGACACCACTTAGGATATTGGTCCGGGTATCATATCCGATGAGTGGGAAATTCCAGTCCTTTTTGATCAGCGGGAGTTTAGCCGTGTATTCATGCAGGGAACGGAATCTCATTTCCATACCGGGGGAGATGCTTCCGCCTAGGAATTCTGCATACTGGTTGATGAAATTATAAGTAATGGCAGAGCCCAATCCGATGACCAGGTTATTCTTCCCCGGAAAAAAATGTACCGCAGCTGCCGCAAGCGCCAATCGGTCAGCCCCCATGGTCTCGGGCTTGCCTACTGGGACAGTCAGGGGGAGCTTTGTTTCGTGGGAGAGCTTGTGAAAAAGACAATGTCCTGCCAAAAGAGATTCGATCTCAGGATTATGGTTGATTACAGAGGAAAGGATCGCTTTTTGAGGCTTGTACCTGTCCAATAATCCCCGTACTATTTCCACCCCGTCATTCGGCATGATATCTGTCACTCGGAGGTTGTCGTCTTCAAAAATGGCACATTTTAGTCTGGTATTTCCAAAGTCAATGCAGAGTGTATTAACAGGCATCTCTGATTCCATTTATTTTTATGATGAAGAGGGAATAACTCAAAAAAAGCAAGGATTTGATGTTTGGCAAGGTAAATACAGGCAATCTCAACCATATGAGAGGTACTCGGCTTGCCTTTTATTAGTCCTGCATGGCGAATTACAATTTTGTACTTCCATCACCCAGATCATCCTCGAATTTGAAACCGGAAAGATTTTTGAAATGGCCATTGAGTTTCACTTTTTCTTTCAAGGATTCCATCTCCACGACCACGGGGAGTACATTCTGCAGATGTCGGCGAAGATATTCCTGTCGCTGGAGTTCATCCATCAGGCAAAGCAATTCGTATTCCTGCTCCAGTGCAAGCCCGGCGTGATGCGCTACGTCATATGATCGAAGTTGGTCACCTGTCATGCTGAATTTTTTAGAAACGTTCAGCATCTTGTGCAGGTATCCGATCGCTTCCAGTACTTTTTGCATGAGGTCGGAAGAGCCCAAATCTCTATTGTCAGGGTACTCCACGATAGCCCCTCCAAAGAGCCTATCCGGCACATCCGGGACGATCTCCAACATCCTGAAGACCTTCAACCCTCTGGTACGGATATCCATCTCTCCGTTGTCGTATGTTTTGACGATCTCTTCCAGTTCCATCACCGTGCCGTACTCCGACACTTTGTTATTGATGACTACCGGTATGCCGAAAGGCTTTTTATGACCGGCACATTCGTTCACCAGCTGCTTGTACCTGGGTTCGAAGATGTGAAGGTTCAACTGTTCACCGGGATAGACCACAAGTGAAAGCGGGAATATGGGTATGAAATTCATCATCTCTGTAATGTTAATGATTATTCATCAAACAGGCATATCGCTGCCCGGTTCGCCATGTTGGTAAATCCAGCATCCGAGAAATGCATAAATGAACACCCCGAATTGTGTTTCAATGCCTATCTCGTAGAAAAATGTTGCGACAGCAATGGCATGGAAAGTCATCCACAGATAGGATCTGCGGTGTTTCGGTAAAAAGAATGGAAGGATGGCTGCCATGACAAAAACAAGCATGCCAGGAACACCTGATGCCGCTCCATACAGCAAGGCTTCGTTGCTCGGAAGGAGTTGTTCGTAGGTCTTCATGAATGGCGCATGCTGCGCATACCAGACATCAATGGTCTGACGCAGGTCGCCGAATCCTGTGCCTGCCAGCGGATGTTGACTAAAGATCGCGGTGCCGGCCTTGAGCGAAAGCATGCGCGGGGTGTCGGAAAGCCCTTCAGTATATCCATCTCTTGTATAGTGCTGAAAATCCCAAAGCGAGAACCTCAGACGATTCCTGAATGTCGGGATCAGAAACCAGGCTGCCAGAGGAATCATCATCAACAAGGCTGCAGTCTTCCGTATGACCGGTCTGTGAAAATTAAGAAGGAACGCGATGCCGACTGCAATGTATGACCCCAATAGACCCGTTCTAGAAGAAAGCAGGTG
>CAJBPC010000231.1 GCA_903957405.1 uncultured bacterium
ATTTCTAAATGCCTTGTGGTGCGCTAATGAAATTCTTGTATCGCATCAAAGGGCGCAATACCCTTTCAGCAAAGCTGAGAGGGTATTGTCGTTTAAGAGCGGATCAGGCTTGCATTTGAATGCCAGCTATCGAGGATGGCCTAAGGCATCGACATCAATTAGCCGCCTTCAATCAAAAAAACGTATCAGTGACCGGAATACGGTGACGGTCATCCGTATGCAGATAAAAATGGGGCTCGTACGGGTGTATGGCCAATAGCGTGATAACGACCACAAGGCATCATCCCCAAAGAAAGCAGTATCGGAAATAAATAGAACATTTGATATGGGCAGACTGCCCCCGGGCGAAAAGGATTTAACTGGCGAAATGTACTATTTCGGAACCGCATCGGTCCTGCTGATCGGGCAGACTAAAACATACATGCATGTGGGAGTTACTCTTCCGCCTCATTGATACCGGTAAGCTAAAAGGTCCTGACTGCATTCCTTACGGGCGGCAGCCAGGACCTTTTACAGATACTGAAGAGAAAGGCTAAGAAATCACTTGATGCGGTATTCCACGACCCGGTTGGCGACATGGATCGGACCGTTGGTGCTGATGATTCCACCCGTCAGGATCTCTGAGAAACGCTGGGTGGTGTAGGTGACGGTGCCGGGATAGTCATTCACACGCATCTTGGAGAAGCGGTCGTTGACGACGCGCAAGGCGATCATGCTCTCGGGGTTCAAGGGTTCCACGTTCTTCGGCATCAAGGTCGTCAATTCGCGGTTGTCGGGGTTGAGGTTATCGAAGCTGTATTCACCATTTGCGATCAGATAGAGGAAATAGTTCCTCACAAAGTCTTTGGAATAGTCTGACCATTTGGTACCCACTTTTCCAGCCACCAGATAGCGCCCGAAGAAGCAATCCGCTTGCACTCGCCCGCTCGCGAAGCGGTAGATGGCATCGTTATTGAGAAAGATAAAGGTCCGTCCGGAACGGGTATACTCAGCCGTGTCGATGCCCGCGTAGATCAGACCGTCGTACATGCGTTTAAAGATGGAATCCGGCTGGCGCATATAGCTTCGCTCCTGGAGAAACTGCCAGGCAGACTTATTGATGCGGGGATCGATGACGCTGGTGAGATGTTCCTCATTCTGTTGCAGGTCAAGGCCCACCAACTTACGGCATCCTGTTCCGGCGGTGAGTATCAATGCCGTCACAAAGAGCAGGACGGCCAGCGATGGAAATTTGATTTTTTTCATATCGTGATCAGTTGGAGTCGTTTGGAATGGTTATTCTGAATAAGGCGGATTCTGCACCAGGAGCGGGTTGCGGGTCAATGCATCCCTTGAGATCGGCCACAGGATCTTACGGGCATCGGTGAAGCCGGTTTCCTGCAGGCGTTGTTCGCGTTGCCGTTCGCGGATGAGGGGGTCCACCACTTGCAACACGCGTCCGGTCCGCACCAGATCGAACCAGCGACGGCTTTCGGCGAAGAGCTCGAGCTGGCGTTCATCCAAAACGGCGTCCTCTGAGGCATCGACGGTGGTGTAGCTCGCTGGAACGCGCAGTTTGGCTCCGCGGAGGGTTCGGATTCGATTGACGATGGTGAAGGCGCCTGTCTTGTCACCCGTTCTGTTGAGGGCTTCTGCACGCAGCAGAAGCACATCCGCCGTCCGGTAGAGAGGGATCTTTACGTTATTCTCTATGCGGCTGGGGATCTTTGGTTTCGATGTCACCGGATCGTAGTCGTAATATTTCCAGATCTGCGCGATTTTGGTGCTCGTACCCCACAGGGCGGTATCAAAGGTGTTCCAGCGACGCAGATCTCCTCTGTCGGCCTGGAACTTCACCGTAACGGAGCTATCGATCTCATAGGTGGAGGTATTGCTGTTGCTGCCCAGACGTGCCCCCATGAAATTCTCCCCGTCCCGGGTGTAATCCCAGTTCAGGGTCAGTACGACCTCTTTATTACCTGCGGGGTTGATGAAGATGTTCTTTAGTGAAGCGACGGTGTTGGCATTGACATCATACTTGTAAGGCAGTGCGATGAAAGCGGCGGATGAGGCGAGTGCAGCGGGATAGTCCTTCTTCCACATGTGTACATCCGTCAACATGGCAAGGATGGATCCTTCATTGATCTCGTACACATTGGTGAGGGACTTGTTGATGAGGGTCAGTGCCTTTTGCAGGTCTGGGATGATGACGCTGTTGAGGACGGAATCCGCCGAACTGCGCGGCTTCTTGGGATCTTCGTTCATGGAGCCATAGGGTGCCGTCCATACGGGGACATCACCCCAAAGCCTCACCGCGTAGAAATACATGTAAGCCCGTGCCGCATGGGCCTGTGCTAGGTAGTGATTCCGATCCACATCTCCCAGGGCTTTGACGGAGGGGAGCTGTTGGATGGCGACGTTTGCGCGGGCGATGGTCATGTAGAGGTCGGCCCAGTTGGTAGTACTGGTGAGGGATGTGAGGCCATTCATCGTCACAAGGATCTGGTAATCCCCCGTGCCGCTGTAGGTGAAGTTATCGGAACGGGCATCTCCCCAGTCGATGTAACAATCGGTAAGGGTCTTTTGCAGTCCGTCATAAATGGCAGCGTTGCCGAGTCGGGCGTCTTCGGCGGTCTTCCAGAAAAGCTCTGTGGAAAGGGAGGAGATCGGCTGTTGATCCAGGAATTTCTCACAGCCACCCAGCAGCATGGCAACGGGCAACAGGAACAGGGATATTTTCTTCATGGTCATGGATTAAAGGTTGATGTTGATGCCGCCACCGACTTCACGGTTGCGCGGATACCGGCCATTGTCGAGTCCCATCTCCAGCGGGTCGTTGAAGTCAATCTCCGGATCGAACCATGTGTAGTTGGTCCAGGTCAGCAGGTTATTGCCGTAGAGGAAGATGTTGATCCCCTTTACCTTCATTTTGTTGACGACGTTGGTCGGCACGTTGTAGCTCAGTCGGAGGTTGCGCAGTCGGATGAAGGAAGCGTCCTCGAGAAAGAGCGAACTGAGGTTTCGGGAGTTACCCATGGCGTTATTCTGAGCGATGTACCACTTGGTGACATCTCCCGGTTTGAACCATGAATCCCGGATGTATTCCGGCGTGGGTGTGATGTTCACGGTACCGAGGTTGTTGAGGTCAGCCATACCCTTGTTGTAGATCTTTGAACCCCAGCTTGCGTAGAAGTTGAAGGACAGGCTGAATCCTTTCCAGGTGAAGGTGTTCGACAAGCCGGCAATGAACTTCGGTTGTGCGTTACCGAGGACCATCCTGTCGTTATCGTCTATGACGCTGTCTTTGCGGATATTATCCCAGATCACGTCGCCGCCCCTGAGGAGGTTGCCCTGTGTGTACATGCGGTTGATCTTTCCGGAGTAGGTCTTTCCACCCATAGTGTACTCTCCGGTGGGCAATCCGTTGCTGCCGATGACCGGCATGAGGCGTTCCCAGTTCTCATCATAGGCATTGGACTCGTTATAGGAATAGACCCCCAGGGCACGCCATCCGTAGAAATTGCCGAGCAATCCACCCGGTTCTGTGAGCCAGAATGCAGAGCGAAGGGCGATGTTGTCATAAAGGCTGCGGATGGTGGCCTCGTTGAACGACATGTTGTAGATGACGTTCCATTGCAGGTCCTTCTTTCGGATCGGCGTGGCGTTTATCAGGAATTCCAGTCCTTTGTTCCTGATGGATCCCACGTTCACGTTCACGTTATTGAAGCCGGTTTCGAGGGGAAGGGGTGCCTGATAGAGCAGCCTGTCGGTGATCTTATCGTAATAATCTATGTTTATCAGGAGTCGGTTGCTCAGGAAGGCGAGGTCCAGACCGATGTTGGTCTGGCTGGTGGATTCCCAGCTGAGGCGGCTATTGCCGAAGGTGCTGAAGGGTGCCACACCGGAAGCCCCGTTGTAGAAATTGTCTCCAAAAGCGTATCGCTGGATGGCGTCATAGGCACCTATCCGGTCGTTGCCCGTTTGGCCGTAGCTGACGCGAAGCTTTCCTTCGTCGAGGTATTTGCCTGCCCAGCCCATGAACCGCTCATCCGAGAAGCGCCATCCGACGGAAGCCGAAGGGAAGAAACCCCAGCGGTTTTCTTTTCCGAAACGGGAAGATGCATCTGCACGGAAATTGCTGTTGAAGAGGTACTTTCCGCGGTAGCTGTAACCCAGTCGACCGAAGCCGGAGAGGGAGGTGCTGCGCGTCTCACTGCTGGTGTTCAGGGTGATCACCTGCGGGGAATTCAGGGTGAGGACTTCTTCAGACACGTAGGTTGTCCCGTTGACGGTGGCACTGCGCAGGAAATCGTTGTCAGCACTCGTACCCAGTACGGCCGTCAGGCTATGGTCCTTTCCGAATTTCTTGTTGTAGTTGAAGAAAGCCTGTGCCATCCAGTAGCTGCGAAGGCTGTTGGTGATGCCACCGCTGTTGTCTGGGATCGCCGCCGTGCTGAGCAAGCGGGGAATGAACCGGAGGTTCTGCTGGCTGGTTGCACGGATATTGGCGTCTGTGGTGAACTTCAGGTCTTTGTTGAAGTTGATGGTGGCATAGGTGTAGAGGTTCATCGAGAGTATCTCGAACTCGTTCTTGCGGTATAAGGCCTCCGCGACCGGATTGCGTCTTCCGCCCTGTACCGGCGCCAATGTGCCATCGGGGTAGTAGATGCGGAAAGTGGGCGGACGCTCGATGGCCTGTTTCAGTGTGGCGCCATCGTCGATGCGGTTCTCTGACTGGTACGACACCTGCAGGTTGTTGCCCGCAGAGAAACGGGTATTGGGCTTGTAGTCCATATTGAACCGTCCGCGCAGGTTTCGTGCATAGCTGTTGATGATGATCCCCTGGTCATCCAGGTAGCCGATGCCGCCGTAGTATCTGAGTCCCTTGCTGGCGCCGCTCACGCTCAGGTCAATCTGCTGGCGCATTGCTATGCGTGTCAGCAGGTCTTGATGGTCATTGTCGGCATTGAAGGATGGATTCAGTGAGTCAGCATTGAGGTTACCGCCGCCGCTGCGTTTGAACTCATAGAGCCTACGTTCTTTTGCGTTGGCCTGTTGGATCTTGTGCGACAGTTCGCTGCCGCTGGTCATATAACGAACCTGGATGAGCGGCTTTGCTTCCCGGCCACGTTTCGTGGTGATGATGATGACACCGTTGGCGGAGCGCGAACCGTAGATGGCAGCGGAAGCGGCATCCTTCAGGACCTCCACGGATTCTATATCGTTGGGGTTCAGACCGGCAATATCCACTCCCTGGGCACCGTCCACAATGAAGAGTGGATCAGCTCCCCCTTGAAGGGTACCGATGCCGCGGATACGGATGGAGGCATCTGCACCCGGCCGACCGGAAGACTGAGCGATCTGCAGACCCGGTGCGAGACCCTGCAAGGCATCTGCCAAGTCCTTCGGCTGACGTTGCGCAATCTGGGCACTGCTCACCGAAGTGATGGCACCCGTCACATCCCGCTTTTTCTGTGTACCATAACCGACCACCACGACATCCTCCAGGTTGGAACTCCCGGTTATCATGACCGGATTGAATGATTTTCGATCACCGATGGTTTCCAACAGATCGTTGTAACCAATGGAGGAAAATACAATGACCGATTTCTTGTCTGGCACTCGGAGTGAGTATTTCCCCTTCTCGTCGGTCAGGGTTCCGGCCGACTGGCCCTTCACCGCTACACTCACGCCCTCGATGGGTTTTCCGGCAGCATCCTTCACGACGCCGCTGACGGTGAATTCCTGTGCCTGTAAGGCTGTGAACAATAGCAGAGAAATGACCAGGCAGATTCCTTTCAGGCTGGCAAGGACATTTTTCAGGTTCGACTTCATCATGTGTTTCCTTTTTTTTTAACGTCAGACATATGCGCCGACCGGGCACTTGCTGCTCATCATGTACCCCACTTTTATACACCGGGAAAGCCAAATGGTATCCGGGTGGCGCGGGGATCACGAAAAAATGGGCAGAAAGACAGCCCGTTTCATACAGCCAAGCAACCGATCCTTGCAACGAATGTTAATGTTACGCCAAATATGTAATTCCGATAACATGTTGCAGATTGAAATTTTTCTATTTTAAATCCGGAATGAACGGTTTATTTTAGATTATCCTACGAAATAATGGCATATTTGGCATGATAAATGAATCGGCAACGTTACCGGCAAGGTTGCCGGTAACGGAGGTGAAATAAGCGAGTTAAACCTTTACAAGACGCGCAGATGAATGGATATGTTACGATAAAGGATATTGCGAAAAGGCTGAACATATCCCTCTCCACCGTTTCAAGGGCCTTACGAAGTGCACCCGACGTGAACCCCGTCACTCGACAGGCCGTTATGGAACTGGCTGAAGAACTGAGTTATTCGCCCAGCCGACTGGCCCTTTCCCTCAAACAGCGGCAGTCAAAAACCATCGGGGTGATCGTCCCGAACCTCGACAATGTGCTATCCACGATGATCAGAGGCATCGATGAGGCGGCAATGGAATCCGGATACACCATGATGGTTTGCCAAAGCAATGAATCATACGGACGCGAGCTGACAAACACGAAAAGGCTGCTCGACAGCATGGTGGATGGGGTGTTGGTATCCGTCTCCAGCGAGACGAAGATCTTCGATCACCTGCAGGAGATCCTGAAAAGGAAATTACCGATGGTGCAGTTCGACCGGAACTCTGCGGAACTGAATGCTCCGGTCGTACGTGTCGACAACGTATCGGGCGGCTTTCAGGCAACGGAGCACCTTATCCAACAAGGCTATCGGAGGATTGCGATCCTCGCCGGTCCGCGTGATCTGGGCATCGGCAAGAAACGCATGAAGGGCTACTTCGATGCACATAAGGCCGCCAAAAGGAAGATCGACCGCGAGTTGATCGCCTACTGCGATTTCAGCCAGGACTCCGGCTACTGGACGACCCTGGACCTCCTCGGCATGAAGAGGCCACCGGATGCCATCTTCGCCATCAGCGACCGCATCGCCATCGGCGCCATGCTCGCCATCCGGGAGAAAGGGCTTCGCATGCCGGAGGACATCGGGCTGGTCGGATTCAACAATGAACCCTTGGTACAACTATTGACACCGGGCATCAGCAGCGTAGAGATGCCGTCGTTCGAGCTCGGAAAACTGGCGTGCAAGTTGTTGATCGAAAAGATGCAGCGGCATGAGGTCATCGCCAATGACCACGAGGAGATCCTGAAGACAAGGCTGTTCGTCCGCTCCTCTTCCCTGCGCAAGTAATACATCTGAGGCATGTGACCGATCGGTCGTTTCGCCTATACCCGTGAAAAGACAACCGATGTCATCTACCGGAATTGTCCACCAACCTGGCAAGACATTGCGCGTGGTAGAGTGATTTGGGAGAAAGCCCAGTCATCCCCCGCCCCTCTGTCGAAGACTGGATCCTTTTGGGCAGGCGGCCCGCTTCACGGCGGTAAGTGCCCCCGATCAGATGATTGCGTCCTCCGATCCATGGATCCTGGCAGACAATGGTGGCTGCCGTACAGTTCCAGATGACCTGTGTGACGCCGGCCCACCCATGTCCGCTGCCCCAATTGCCGCGGTCCTGCACATTGATCTGATTGTCCGTACGGATATTGTCGTACAGTGTACCCATCGTCCATCGATGATGCGGCCCGATATCACTGTGCGATCGCTCCGCAGTACAATCGATGAAGACATTGGGACCGCATACCTTGGAACCTGTGGCGTAGTCGTGCCGCGCCTCCCTGCTGTGGCAGCGGATCACCAGATTCTGCTGGCCATTGACGTTGAAAGAATAGCGGCGCCCACCGGTAATGATGGACTTGGGATCGACGGCACTGCAGTCAGACACGGTAACATTCTTCGCCAACCCTTGCAGGGACACACATCCCTGGCCGAAATGGACGGCATGGACATTGCGCACCCAGCCGTTCTCTACACGGTTGATATCGACTGCGATCCAGCCATGGTCTTCCGCCGTATCAGAACGATACTCGGAAATACAGGTAAGATCCTCCACGCCGACTTCCGATATCCGACCTGGAAACCGGTAGCGGAATACGCTCACATCCAGGTACCTGCTGTCCAACTCCATCATGACGGGATTATCCAATATGAGTCGATTACCCGTGATCGATACGATCCGGCGCTGGCAGGAGAATCGATAGCCAGATGCTTTCCATTGAACCGTGCCGGGACGTTCTTCGATCCTGTCCATTTTCAGATCTTTCACCCATCGGTCGTTCGCCTTTATGTCAACAATGACCTCATCGCCGGGATGAAAAGACCGGGCATCCATCACCTCCATGTCAAACCTGCCGGTGGGGATGAAACGGTCTGTCACCGCCTGCCGCGTGCCTTTCAATTCCTGCGGCGCGCCTGTTCCGGACACCCGGATCAGAGACCGCTGTAGGGTGCCGGTCGCGACCAACCGTGTGGCGTTTCCGGATCCGCGCAGTATGACGCCGGAAGAGTCGATGCGCAACGTACCGGGTATGCGATAGGTCCCCGGCCCGAGTAAAACCGCACCCCGAAAACCTTGCGCGTTGGATACTCCCTTCGAAACCCGATCGATGGCGGTCTGGATATTTCGCTGATCGTCATCAGAAGGCGATACTTCGGCCACCACCTCTGCCATCGGAATGGGCCGATCACCATGGTGATAACCGACGCGACTGAAATCCGGAATGATGTTACCCCGGTCGTCAGGAATGTATTGAATTCGACCGTCCGTTTGCAAGCGCAGCCATTCAGATTGCCAGACAGCCTGTGCATGACTGTGTGCATTGCAGAAAAAAAGAAAGAAGGATATCAGCAGGCTTCGTTTCCGAAAAATCATGTCGTGCATACGTATCTTCATGTTTGATGCCATCAAAATAACGATAAATATCGACCATGTCGAATCAGGATCCTGTGCATAGAATCATCAGCTGCTTGATGGTATTCGGAATGATCTTATTCCCGGCCACGAAAAATATGTCACAGGAATTGGGCCGATTGAAGCATGGACCAGGGATCACTTCTACGACGACACCTATCATAGCGGGATTCAATCCTGACCCATCAGTATGCAGGGTGGGAAATGATTACTACCTGGTGACGAGTTCAAATGAGTATTTCCCGGGATTGCCGATCTATCACAGTCGGAACCTGTCTGACTGGAAAATGATCGGGCATGTGCTCCGTGATCCAGCCATGCTGGACCTCGATGGTGTACCCTGCAGCAATGGTTTGTATGCCCCCACCATCCGCCATCATAATGGTATGTTTTATGTCGTTTGCACTTTGACCGGCACTTTGCCGGGAAAGCCTAGGGGAAACTTCGTCACCATGGCAAAAGACCCCAGAGGACCCTGGACCAGTCCGGTATGGATAGATGCGCCTGGCATTGACCCATCCCTGTTCTTCGACATCGATGGGAAGGTCTACTATCAAGGG
>CAJBPC010000232.1 GCA_903957405.1 uncultured bacterium
CTCCTTGGCCGAGACCTCCATCGTCCGCAGGCTGGCGCCATCGACCTGCTTTGTGTATTTTTTGACCGAACGGTCGCCATGCTTGCGCACCGCCTCCATGATCTTCGCCACGGTGCGGTCGAGCCCTCGGCGCTCGAGTACAGGCCTGGCGATGATCGATGGCCAATCGTTCTTATCAGGTCGCTGGATGATCTGCATCTTTTATGGTATTTACCATTTGCGGTTTATATTTATTTCACCTGTCAGTCGTCGGGATCGCTGCGTCAAAGCACCATCTTCTCGATCGGGATGACCAGTATTCCCTCTGCACCGGCAGCCTTCAGCTTCTCGATGCAGTCCCAGAACTGATCCTCGCTGAGGACGCTGTGCACACTGCTCCATCCGCTTTCCGCCAGTGGAAGGACCGTCGGACTCCTCATGCCCGGCAACAGCGAGATGACCTCCTGCAGCCTGTCATTCGGCGCATTGAGCAGGACATATTTATTCCGCTTGGCTTTCTTCACCGCCTGAATCCGGAACAGCAAGCGCGCCAGCAGTTCCAGCCTGCCGGCATCGAGGGCGTGGTTGCGGATCAGTACGGACTGTGACTGCAGGATCGTCTCCACTTCTTTAAGACCGTTCATGAACAGGGTACTTCCACTGCTGACGAGGTCTGCCACCACGTCCGCCAGGCCGATGCCCGGTGCGATCTCCACCGATCCGCTGATCTCGTGGATCTCCGCTTCGACCCCGTGTTCGGCGAGAAATCCTTTCACCAGACGGGGATAGCTGGTGGCGATGCGTCGACCCGAAAGGGAGCCGATACCCGACCAGGCCTCGGCGCGGGGCACGGCCACGGCCAACCGGCATTTACCGAATCCGAGTTTTTCGACCACTTCCACCGACTTACCTTTTTCGAAAAGCACATTCTCCCCCACGATGCCAATGTCTGCGACACCGTCCTCCACATACTGCGGGATATCGTCGTCGCGCAGGAAAAACACCTCCAAGGGGAAGTTGTCCGACTCGGTCCGAAGCCTGTCTTTCACGTTGCGCAGGTCGATGCCGCATTCCTTGAGCAACGATACCGAGTCTTCATAGAGCCTGCCTGACTTCTGAATAGCGATCCTTAATGTCATCATTGTTGTTTTTCCCGATGAGGTCGGGGTACAAATAAAAAAGGCTCACGTTCCCGTAAGCCTTCAAGTATCGTCACACATACCACAGCGGCTTACCGTGAAGGCAAGGGATGATGGTGATGTATATGAATTTTTTGTTTCACAGTGCAAAAGTAAGGTCTGATGGGATCATGACCAAAAATTGATGTGGCTGAGGGAGACATGCTGGTATTGTTGAACTGAATGGTCCGTGCAATGGGTGATCATTGAAGCAGGCAGGGCATTTGGGTAAAAAGCCGGCTTCATAGGATGTGGGGAAATATGAGTGTACTTGTCCCCGAAATAGCTGGACAAAAATTGCAGCCAATTCAAGCCATAAAATGTAGGGATCATGTCAAAGGCGTGCAGCCGTTTCTTCGAGATCTATCGTATCTACTGCCGAATTATCCGCGGCATCCCGACAAAGATTTGTGTATTTTTTTATCAAAGACCAGCGTTTATGATCTATGACGCCAAATGTCATGCAGACAAGATGAACTGGCATTATCGGAAGCAACTCCTTCAAAATGCTTCAAAGAGCAGGGTAAAGCCAATGGCAAGAGCTTCCCATGGTGCAATAGCTGAACGATACCGCCCCTCTCCCAAATCGAACCGGGGTTCCTGTCTTATCGATGATGCTTGTATTGAAAAAACAGGTATCGCCAATTTTTCCATCGTAACATCGGCCTTGAATTGACCTCGGAGCCCTAAACCCGCGTCTTCAAAAGAGCACAATGCCCCTCGTGCAAAGTCAATCCAGATGTCCAACTTCCCATTTCCCAAGTTTAAATACATTCATTCGATGAACCATGGTTTCTCGATTTGCAAGGCTTGGGCAAACAGATCTTTAGTGCTGAACATCGTCTCAGAATTTTTGACCTCAATATACTTCACCCAATCATAACTTTAAAGAACCTACAATTTTGGGTCGGAA
>CAJBPC010000233.1 GCA_903957405.1 uncultured bacterium
GATTCATCTGAGCATTCGTTTGGTCGGTACTCAGGTGCAAAAATGAATCGCAATATGAAAACAACCGCAGCGTTATGGACATGCTTTTTAGTCCCGATTTTCCGGGACTTTTCGAATATATGTAAACACATGGCCGTCCGGGAATTCGCTTACAGCTACTCCCTTTCCGTCAAATAACCCTAATGAATGAAGAAGATACTTGGGATTTCAGCTTTTTACCACGATTCTGCCGCTGCCATCACCGTGGGGGGCAAGATTGTTGCCGCTGCGCAGGAAGAGCGCTTCACCCGTGACAAACACACCCCGGATTTCCCAACTAACGCCGTGAGGTACTGTTTGGATGAGGCAGGACTCACGATCGATGAGCTCGATGCAGTCGTCTTTTACGATAAACCCTTGTTGAAGTTCGAGCGGCTTCTGCAGACTTATTACGCTTTCGCTCCGAAAGGTCTCGTCTCGTTTTTAAGAGCCATCCCGGTATGGCTGAACGAGAAGATGTTCCTGAAGAAGCTATTGTATGATGGGCTGAAGGAAGTCGGTCCTTATGATAAGAAAAAGGTCAAATTATTGTTCCCCGAGCATCACCTTTCACATGCCGCCAGTGCATTCCTGCCCTGTCCTTATGAAAAGGCGGCCATTCTGACGATCGATGGGGTTGGTGAGTGGTGTACAGCGTCCATTGGACTGGGTGAAAAAGGCAGCATCAAGATCCTGAAGGAAATGGAATTCCCCCATTCAGTCGGTCTTTTATACAGCGCTTTCACCTATTATCTGGGATTCACGGTGAATTCCGGCGAGTACAAGCTCATGGGTCTTGCACCCTATGGCAACCCTCTTGCAAAGGAAACCCATGATTTCGCCGACCTCATCAAGAAGTATATTGTCGATATCAAAGAGGATGGATCCATCTGGTTGAACCAGGATTATTTCAACTATGCGACGGGGCTTCGGATGGTTCATGATGACAAATGGGAAAAACTGTTCGGTGTTCCGCGAAGGGAAGGGGAGACTGATCTGGAACAGAAGCATTGTAACCTGGCCCTTGCCATCCAGATGGTCACGGAAGAGATCGTGCTGAAAATGGCGGTGGAAGCAAAAAGACTGACAGGCGCAGACTACCTGTGTATGGCCGGGGGCGTCGCCCTCAACTGTGTGGCCAACGGGAAACTCCTTCGGGCAAAGATCTTCAAGGATATCTATATCCAACCTGCTTCCGGAGATGCGGGTGGCGCGTTGGGAGCCGCTCTGGCAGCCAGCACGATGTATTTCGGAGAGGAACGTGTCATGAATGCAGATGGCAGCGATGCCATGTTCGGATCCTATCTGGGGCCCGACTATTCCGATAAGGAGATCATGCAGATGAACAAAAAGGTGAAGGCGACCTACAAGCGATACGATGACTTCTCTGAACTAAGTGATTTCATCGCTGCAAGGCTTGCTGAAGGCAATGTGGTGGGATGGCACCAGGGAAGGATGGAGTTCGGACCTAGGGCTTTGGGTAATCGGAGCATCCTGGGAGACGCACGCAATCCGGAGATGCAGAAAAAACTGAATCTGAAAATCAAATACCGCGAGGGATTCAGGCCATTCGCCCCCTCGGTATTGGCAGAAAGATCAGCTGATTTTTTCGATCTGGAAGAAGAGTCACCGTACATGCTCATCGTGGCACCCATCAAAGATGCGCGCAGAAAGCAATTGCCGGAGAAATATCACGAAATGTCTCTCTGGGACAGGCTTTATTACGAACGCAGTGATATCCAGTCTGTCACACACCTGGATTACTCAGCACGCATACAGACCGTTCATAAGGAGACCAATCCAAGGTACCATTCACTCATCAGTTCATTCGATAAGCTGACGGGATACGGCCTAGTGGTGAACACCAGCTTCAATGTGCGGGGAGAACCCATCGTTTGCACACCGTATGATTCCTATCGTTGTTTCATGAGTACGGAAATGGATTACCTCGTAGTGGATGATTTCGTCTATTGCAAGACGGAGCAGCCTGACTGGGCAAATAAAGACAAGTGGATGGTCAAGTTCAAGATGGACTGATGCGTTCCTGCACACAGATCAACAATCTAACATCAAGAAAGAAATGAGCAGTACAAAAAAAATCAAAACAGATCCTAAGCAAACCATATTGGTGATCACGCTGGGTATGCTGGTGGTATATATGGTCATCAAGCAGGATTGGGCGCTGAAGACTTCATTGGTCATTGGGCTTGCGGGCCTTTTCTCCGACTATCTGGCAGAAAAGATCGACTGGCTTTGGATGAAGCTTACATGGATACTCAGTAAGATCGTACCGAATATTCTCTTATCCGTTGTTTTCTTTATCCTGCTCACGCCGATCGCGTTTTTTTCGCGAATTTTTGGAGAAAAGAACCAGCTTTCACTGAAGAATACGGCACCCAGTCTTTTTAAATCATATGACAAGGTGATGGACAAAGCATCGTTCGAGAAGCCATGGTAATGAACCGATAGCGGGATATGTCCCGCTATCGCGGTATGCTATTGGTCAGATTCAATATTGTCCGGTACGGAGCATGACGAGTGTGCAGGCTTCGATATTTTCAATACCTTTTTCCGTTGCAAGGCGTTGTAATTCATCGTTCTCCGTTCCCGGATTGTAGATGATCCGCCTTGGCTGCAGGGCAAGGATGTGGTCGTAGTAAGGTTGTTGGTGTGTAGGGTTGAGGTATAATGTGACCGTGTCGATATCCGGTCTGATACTGTTCTCAATGTCGATATCCACATCCCCTACTATCCCCTTTCGCAGACCCGTTGCGGCCACTTCGTGCCCGTATTCCCGCAGCATCTTTATAGCCATATTGCTGTATCTGGCCGGGTTTTCAGATGCCCCCAATACTAAAGTCTTGTTTTTTTCCATTTTTTCTGTTCGTTAGCCGGGCCATAGTAATGTTTAGGTATCAGATGCGATGAACAAATACATGTCAGAACGGCTTGCCGTGTGTTTGGCGTACCAATTGGGTCAGGAGTCCCGGGAATGGTTTCAGGGCTGACAGGAAGCCATTTGTCACCCAGGGCTTGCCGAACATGGACTGTATCATCCTGCCTGTTCGCAGCCTGCCGGAGAACCGGCTTCCCCATTCTTTCTCATACAATTTTTCCATCTCTGTCCGGCTTATCTGGCCTTTCAGGAAAGATGTCAGGAGACCTGCAAGAATTTTACTGCCATGTAAGGCCATGCTCATGCCATTCCCGCAAAGGGGTGTGATCATTCCCGCCGCGTCCCCTGTTAGCAGCATATGATCATGCAGGAGGCTTTTTCTTTCAAAGCTGATCTGTGATATCGTCACGGGCTCTTTCAACATGAAATCGGCGTTTTTGAATATCTCCTCCAGATGGGGGTTGACAGACAAGATCTCCTTTTCCATGGCAGGGATGGAATGACGGCTTCGACGGAGGTTTTCGGCTGTAGTCAGGTAGCAGAGGCAGCATTTGTTATCTTCTATGGCTGATATCCCGCAATACCCGTCGCTGAAATTATGCAGCGATATCTTGTCTTTCGGGAATGTTGTCTTCACATGATATTTGACACCGATGAAATTATTGAGGGCTGTTGGTTTTTCTTGAGTGAACGGCCTCTTCCATTTGATATCCAAATTGGATCTCTTTCCGAAGCTGCCTGCTGCGGCAGTGGCAACTGTTTGCTTGCCATTGGATTCAACGATGTGTTGTTCATTGGCATATCTGACATCCGTCACTTTAGTATTGCAGCAGACCTTCACGCCGCTTGCAGCGGCGATTTCAGACAGCATCAGATCGAGTTTATATCGGCTGATGCCGAATCCTCCCAATGGGAGCGGGTGTTCGATGATCCTTCCATCTGTTCCGGTGACTTCGAGCTTTTCTATCCGGGGCAGGTCCATATCATCCAGCGGAATGCCCAGTTCCTTGAGGAAGGGCCATGATTCCATGCTGATATATTCTCCGCAGACACGGTGGAATGGATACTTTTCCTTCTCGTAAAGGGTCACCCGATATCCGGCTCGCGCCATTTGTATGGACAATGAAAGACCCGCCAGTCCGCCGCCTATGACGGCCAGGTCAACATCTGCTTCTGCAAGGTTTTTTGATATCATGATGGGCATGAGTTCACACAGTTTCAGGGATCTCCTTATTTCTCGCTATCAATAGCCACCGGAATGCCCATTCGTGCGTTATGCGGTGATCGAACC
>CAJBPC010000234.1 GCA_903957405.1 uncultured bacterium
ATCGCCATTCAGATCTCCGGTCAGAATGGTTTCATTGGTCTCGCCAATCCCATAGTTAGTACGTTGGGCAGTGTCCGTCTGTCCTGACACGAAACCGCCATAAACAGACACACTATTGGGCAGCCGAAAATGCCTGAAGCGAGAAGTATTATTGATAAGTTCATATGTAGAACTTGGAGTATAGCTACCCTTGGCGACCCAGAGTTCGTCGCTAGGAAACGCATTGTCAATGCCTGTTTGCAGGGAAGTGTAGGCATCCGTCCAGGATGTGCCGTTATTGGCTCCCCCCGCGGCATGGTTCACATAAACACGGGAAGGCGTGGTGGGTACCACGAAATTGAAACCCATGGTGTTGGTCAACGTCGTACTGCCGGTGGGGTTCATCTGGATTTCATACACCAACCGCTTAATGACCTGAGAGGAATTCAGTGAAACCACTATGTCGTTCTGGGACGTCCCTCCTTCATCTTCAACCTTTCCTGAATAGGAGGCCCCCAGGTCCGTGAACACCGTTGTCGTGATCGTACTGCCTGTAGCCGACTGTCCATTGTGCCGTATGAACGTTAAGTCGTTATATGGAATCAGCACGTTGGAAGCATTATAGGCCTTGATGCTGATTTCCTCATTCCCATCAAAGTCCAGAAACAGCATATACCCGTTGGTTGGCAGCCCCGTTTGGAAAGAAATTTCAATCGTGGAGGTGGATGTACCAGTGGCTGCATCGTGCGAGATCTCAAAAAAGGACCTAAGCCCTGCCACATACGGAAGATTTGACGGACTCGGCATCACATAACAATCTGTCTTTATGGTAAGTCCCGTGCCTTTCGACGTCATGTTCATCGTGAGGCTGTTATCCCTGTTCAGTTTGAAAACAGCAGGTGTGCTAAGTGCCAAGGTTGCGAAACCGAGCGTTTGAGCATGCGTATGGTCAGATTCAGCAAAAAACCGGGAACCCGCAGGGGCTCCCACACTCATCCCAGGGGGCAATGGATTAGCCACACTACTCAGAACGGAGATCACTGACAACAATCCATTTATCAACGATTTCTTATAGAGACTTATCATAAAAAAGAGGTGAGATTTTTTCGAAGATTCAGTCGGCGAAAGTAATTTGGAAGCATGTATTTGAGACACAACAAGCGTACTACCTGGTTCGATTTTGCAAATTTCGGAGCGATTTCAAAGGATATGGCATACTATTGCTTATCTTATTAAATCGTTAGTGACGGACAGGTTTATGCAGCGAAGAACCGATTTCGATTAAATCAAATGCTGACCTCGAAAACGACCCAACTATCATCCATTTCGCAATCCTTATTTGATTGATATTACTCGCTATCTCCAAATGGACGTTGGCACTGGTGCTGACGGTCTTCAACCGATCCCGTTCGATGGGAGCCCTGCTTCTTGCATTGGGCTTCTTGCTGCTATCCTTGTACGACGTCAACCACTACCTGCTGTTTGATTCGACCGATCTCAAAGATCTCGCCCTGTTCTACCACCACTTTTCACCCCTGATGACCCTCATCGGGCCATGCATCTATCTATACGTCCGATTCACGCTGCACGACAGGGAGCGATTATGGAAAACCGATCTGCTTCACCTGATTCCGCTTGCAGTGACGACCATCGATATTATTCCCTACTTCTTGACGCCTTTCAATGAGAAAATCGCATTTGCGCAACACATTCGGTCAGACTTGAACGCCGTCCGGGAACCAGCATATCATCTTTTTCTGAATCATTTCTCTACGGGATTGATCCGTTCCGCCATCTCATTGCTCTATTTTCTCCAATGTGGACGAATGCTGCTCAGGTATCACCAACACAGAAAACAACATCCTGAAGTCCCAAAAAGCCAGTCTAACATAACCTTTGGTTGGATAAGCCTCATGGTAGGACTCCTGACCATCATCTCACTGAACTATGTCCTGCTCATGTTCCAGATCCGAGATCAGAAACTCGAAGCAGCCCTTTTCGATAATTCCCCCTTTTTCCTGTTGATCCTACTGTTCTACTTCATGCTGATCTTCAGCTTACTGTTCTTTCCGCAGATTCTCTATGGCCTCCCACGTGCCAGCCCAATCCATAACGTTGATAAGGTCCGCGAACCTGCGGTGGAAGACCAGAAGCGAGATGGCTCAAAACCTTCAGAGGGTCTACATGAAAAGGAGGTGCAGCAAGAAAAAACGACGGACAATGTCCCGGGTGAAGATGACCCCTTCCGATCCCTCGCAAATGGCATCCTCTCCTACATAGTCGATGAAAAGCCGTACTTGCGCCCAGATTTCAGCCTGACGGACATAAGCATCGAGCTGGTGGCACCGAGGCACCATATCCAATACTGCTTTTCCAGCATCATAGGAGAGCGTTTCACCGATATGCGAAAGAGATTGCGTGTGGAAGAAACAAAAAAACTATTGCCCTTGCATCGTGAACTGAGCATCGAAGGTGTCGGACGCAGCGCCGGCTTTGCATCGAAAACGCAATTTTTCTCCAGCTTCAAGGAGCTCACGGGTATGAATCCTACCGAATACCTCAGAAAGCTCGATGATGGGGAGATACTTCCATAAAGCATCCTGCCTCAACAGGAACCGGGAGTTGGCCGTCATGGCTTCCTCAACTGGATGAGTGTAGTGCAACATTTGACTGCGATCGGATAAGAGACAAATGGATATCTTTTCCCCCATCCCTCCCGGACATGCTCATTCATTACACCAGGGATCCTGGGAACAATAAACTACCC
>CAJBPC010000235.1 GCA_903957405.1 uncultured bacterium
CCAAACCTGGCAGGAGTGAAGTACACTGCGACATCCCTCCACGAATTCCAATCCTGCCTTCAGCGTTGGAAAGGTCGCTACCAGATGCTCTTCGGCCTCGATGAGTTGTTGTTGCCTGCACTCTCAGTCGGCGCGTCTGCTTTCATCGGAAGCACCTACACTTTTGCGGCACCGGCCTACCTGCAGACCATCGAACTCTTCCGCAACGGACATATGGATGCGGCAAGAGACAATCATGCTTTCCTGGTGGAGATGATCCGTGTTTTTGTAAAATATCCTCCCATACCCGCCCAAAAGGCCATCATGAAAATGCTGGGCTGGGATTTCGGACCTGCCAGGCTCCCGCTTCAAACCCTCGGCGCCGCAGATTTCGACAGCCTGCAGCGTGAACTGGATGCCATCTCTTTTTTCCAAAAAGTGCCTGTGAGAGCAGTTGTTTCCCATCTTTTCTGAATGGGATCCGCTCTTTTTCCGCAACGATGAAAATATGTCAGGGACAAATGACCATGTCTATTCAACCACCACTTTCGCATGCAGATCAGAAGACAATTTTTCATCCTTTTCATGGCTTTTATCGGCATGGGCAGCCACGCTCAGCAAATGGATGATCAAACATATTTCAGCTGGTCGCGTGCCACGGCGATTCCCGATCTTGACGGATTCGCCGGCTCCTTTGCCGGTGTAAGCGGTGGCGCGTTGGTCGTTGCGGGTGGCGCCAATTTCCCGGGTGACACGCGCCCCTGGTCTGGTGGTGTGAAAACATGGCACGACCGGGTGTTCGTACTCGAATCCGCCGGCAGCCAGTGGAAGGATGCCGGTCGTTTGCCCCGACCGATGGGTTATGGCGTATCCCTGACATACAAGGGCGAGGTCCTGATCCTCGGTGGCGGTGACGCCTCAGGGCATTTTTCCGATGTGCTCGTTTTGCGATATGCAGATGGAAAGATCTCTACCCGCACACTATCCCCCATGCCTTCTCCGCTGATCAATGCCTGCGGGGTGATTGCCGGTGACGGGGTCTATGTCGCTGGAGGCATCGAGTCTCCGTCAGGTGCAACGGAAAGCCATTTTTGGTCACTCGACCTGAAGGACCCCGCTGCAAAATGGAAGATCCATGACAGCATCCCCGGTGGGCATCGCATGCTGGCCGTGGCCGGTGTGATCGATGGTAAGGTCTATGTACTTGGCGGAGTGCGATTGATCCAGAAGACCGGATCGTCGGCTCTCATCCGGGAATACCTCCGGGATGCGAGGGTCTATGACAGCGTGAAGGGATGGAAGCGGGTATCCGACATGCCATATCCTTTGGCCGCAGCACCGACACCCGCCTATTCGGCCGGACAATCGCACCTGTTGGTATTCGGCGGCGACGATGGCGCACTCGCGTCACAGGCATTGGCGCTCCAGGATAACCATCCCGGCTTCAGGAAGGAAGTGCTCGGCTACAATGCCATCACCGATCGCTGGTCTGTCATGGGCAACATACCCGCAGATAGAAAGCCCGACGCCGCTGTGGATCCCCATGGCAGCGTATATGCGCCGGTGACCACACCCCTGGTGGTATGGGAGGGAAGGGTGGTGCTCCCCGGCGGGGAGGCCAGGCCCGCCGTACGCACAAACAAGGTGCTGATGGCAACCCCGAAACAGCCGTCTGGCAAGTTTGCAGCCCTCGACTGGACGGTCATCCTGCTCTATTTCATCCTCGTGGCGGGGATCAGCATATACGTTTCCCGAAAGATGAGCGGGACGACCGGCGAGTTCTTCCTCGGGGGACAGAAGATCCCCTGGTGGGCCGCAGGCCTCAGCATCTTCGGATCCAAGCTGAGTGCACTGACGTTCATCGCCATACCCGCAAAAGCATTTGCGACAGACTGGGTGTTCATTGTGAACAACATCATGATCCTAGTGGTGGCGCCCATCGTGACGTATTTTTATCTGCCATATTTCCGGAAGCTACGGATCACCAGCGTGTATGAGTACCTGCAGATCCGTTTTGACAGAAGGGTCAAACTGCTCGGAAGCTTCACGTTCACCGTCTTTCAACTCAGCCGCCTGGGTGTCGTGATTTATCTTCCGGCACTCGTACTCAGCACCGTGACCGGCATCGACATCTTCGTCTGCATCCTGCTGACGACCGTCATCACCACGGCATACAGCGTCGCCGGAGGGATCGAGGCTGTCGTCTGGACAGAAGTGCTGCAGGTCTTTGTGCTGCTCGGCGGAGCCCTCGCCAGCTTTGTATTCATCGTGTCAAACACCGAAGGCGGACTATCCGCGATGGTGTCCGAAGCGCAAGACAACTCCAAGTTGCGCATCGCAAACCTGGGCTGGGCAATGTCAGAGCCTGTACTGTGGGTCGTCATCGTGGGGGCTTTCCTTACGAACCTGGTCACTTACACCTCCGACCAGGTGGTGGTGCAACGGTATCTGACGACACCCACGGAGAAGGAGGCCCGGCTGTCCATTTATACCAATGCACTCTTGGCCATACCCGCCACATTGATATTTTTCAGTGTGGGAACGGCTCTCTGGATATTCTTCCGGCATCATCCCGCCGAACTCAATCCACATGGCCGCACCGATGACGTATTCCCTTGGTACATCGCTCAACAACTCCCTTCGGGGATATCCGGCCTGGTGATCGCCGGTCTCTTCGCCGCGACAATGGCCACGATCAGCTCCAGCATGAATTCCATAGCGAC
>CAJBPC010000236.1 GCA_903957405.1 uncultured bacterium
CGTACGCTGATGCCCGCCCCGGAAGTCCGGCCCATCGACTCCGCGTCGTAGCGGTTGTCGAAGCCCGGCGTCGCATCCGAACGCGACAGGTCTATGTAGATGTCGTCGGGCATGGGGTTGCCCATCCCGGATGCCTTCACCCGGATGCCCGCCAGCAAGGGAGCGTCCGGCACCCGCTCGCGTGGCAGATTCAATCGGAAGGGAGCGCGACTGTAATGCGAAAAACCCGTGGCCGTGCCCGTCTTCGCATCCTGGCCGATGGTCAGCACCGGATTGTCCGCACCGGCCTTTACAAAGAAGGCCCCTCCAGACTCGATGTACCTGTCTGCACCGCCCGTCTGCACCTGCGTGTTGGCATTGTGGGATGTCCATCCCGCCGAGGCCGGATTCCAGCGATACACCGTCGGGTCGATATTGGTGCGCGTGATGGCGTTGCTCATCCAGTCTATCGTAGAGGCGAAGGGGTTTGCCACCAGGTTCCAGCCCTTGTTGGTATTGGCACCGGTGTAGAATACCGGCATGCTCACCGCATTGCCGCTCTCGTTCAAGGACCCTGAGGAGCTGACCGTCAGATCCGACGGCAGGCTGCCTGAGCCGGCAACACCGCCGGCGTTGCCATAGAGCCAGGCCATCACGCCCTGGCCGGCAGCGATCTGCTGCGAACCGGCCGTGAAGCTCACATAGCCCGCATTGCGTGCGACGCTGGCATTGCCGTACACGCCGTTGTCGCCACCCTCGTTGTAGTACATCATCGAACGACTCGATGATGTGAAGTCTATGTCCATCCCGCTGATGCCCGAAAGCGCCAGGGCCGAACTGAAGGGGAAGCCCAGCATCCGCCATTGTTTCGCCCGGGTGCCGGACTGGGAGTTGATGAATCGTTCCACCACCACATTGCCTGTAACGTTGCCTGTACTCGTGGCATGCGCCGCGACGCGGGCCGTACCGGTAGCGTCGCTCTTCAGCGTCAGCAAGCCGCCCGCCGCGAGCGTGCCTGCTGTCAGCGTGAGCGTGCCTGTGAGGTTCTGGCGACCGGAACTCAGCGTCGCTGTCCCGGCAGATTTATTCAGTGTAAGATTTGTTAGGGTAGCCGTACCCGTTATGTCCTGTGCGTTGGTGCCGGAGAGGTTCAGGTTCGTCAGGCTGCCGATCGTCTTCACATTGCCCTGCCCGTTGATGGTGGTGGTGCTGCCCACCAGCGCCGCATTCAGCGTCACATTGCCCGAGGCGTTCACCTCCAGTGCGCTGCCCGTGGCCGTCAGCGTGGCGGATGCGTCGGTGGTGAAGGCCCCCGTGTACACCGTCACCGGACCATTGCTCGAAGCGGCACCCGTGATGGTCATTCCCGCGGTGTTGCCAGCCTTGCCGAGTTGCAGGCCGTTGCTGGTCACCGCCAGGTTGCCGATAGGGTAGCTGACGGCGGAACTGAAGCTGGTGCCGTCGGGCATGTATTTGAAGAGACCGGCCGCCGTGGCGGTACGTGAACCTGTGGCCGAGAGAGAAGCATTACTGTAGATATTGATGTCTCCGGATCCGGTGGTGGTCAGGTTCGCAGCGAGGGACACCGGACCGGCATACATCGTTATGTAGCCCGCCACGGATAGATCGCTGACAATATTCAGGTTGGCGGTGTTACCGCTCTTTCCTACCTCTACACCCGTGACGTTGGTGAGCGTGAGGTTCGTGATCGGGATGCTCACGGCAGATGAGAAACTCGCACTTTTCGGGATATACTTGAAGCTCCCTGATGTAGTAATGGTTCGGGTGCTGGAGAGCCCCGCCAACGCAGCATCTGTATAAATGGAGATGTCTCCGGATGCCGTACTGGTGATGTTATTGTTCAACGTCACGGTTCCACCATATAGGGAGAATGAACCTCCCAGTGAAGTCGCACTGCTGATCGTGATGTTCGAACTGTTCGTGAACTCAACAGGCGTTGAGCCACTCAACATGCCATTAAAGAATCCGATCGTTAACCGGGATATGCTGTTCATATCGCCAATCCCCAGATAGGGGAAATTCCCACTGCCCAATTTGTAATCATCATTCGTTCCGGAAAGTGCTGTGGAAACGGTCGGATTCCAGTCAAAGGCAGACGCAAAACTTCCACCATCGGGCACGAGGGTGAACGTACCGCCTGACTGTGTGAAGTAGATGGGGTTGGTCCCGGTACCCGTGATCGCATCTGTAATTAGTATAATATCACCGGTGCCGACAGATACGATATCCCCGTTGCCGTCATTGCCAATACCAGGTCTTTCAGCGCTTCCTGCCCATGCCAGGAAATCCCCGCCATTGGTGGTCACACTGCCCATCAGGTCAAGGGCATAAGCATTATATCCATATACTCCAATCGAAGCCCCGTCACCTACGGTTATCCCATTCCAGGTATAGCTCCCGCCATTGGAATTCGAACCGCCTAACCATACATGTCCGCCGTTGGTGGAGATGGTACCCGAATGGCCGACCCCCCCGTCGTTGTTCGAATTGTCAAAATCCGACCACAGCACCACATTCAGTACGCCGCTCCCGCTGGTGGTGATCACCCCGGTACTGGAATTGATCGCCATCGAATTACTCTGCATGGTGAATGTGCCGGTCCCGCCTGACTTGGTAATAGTGGATAAATTTGAGACATGCCAAAGCCCCTTGAAAAGAATGTTTCCGGTAGCAGAGCTGGTCAGGGGCGTGGAGTTGGTGATGGTACTGCCGTAAACGGTGAATGGACCGGCGACCGTGAGCCCTCCCTCATGATTCAACGAAAAATTAGATGTGTTACCCACTTTCCCAAAAGTGACCCCACTCTTTATATGTCCAGCCTCGTCCAGCTTAAACCAATCCGTCGCTATATCCTGACCAAAGCTGGCATCAGAGGGCTCAAGGGTGAACGTTCCGGTACCACGAATGAAGGGCTTAACAGCCGAAGTCGTACCGAAAAAAAAGGTCTCCCCACGCATGAGGACATTCCCCACACCCGGATCCAATGTGAGATAATCAATTTTGAGCTGTCCTCCCCCAATGGCATCCGAATCCGCCTGGATCGTGATGTTCCCGCCCGCGCTGCTGATGGTGCGCCTGGTTGAACCGTTGGTGTAGAAGTTAACTGAGGCATTGATCGTGATATTCGAAGCCGTACTGGTAGATATCCCGATCCCGTCTCCCATGGCTACATCATAGCCGTTGAAGGTGAGCGGACCACCCAGCGACAGGGCGGCATTCACCGTGATCGTCTTGACCCCATTGGAATTGATCACGAATGCATTGGAAGCACTGCTCGTGATGGCACCGCTGATAGTAACATGCCCCGCCTCGATCGTCAGGTTTCTGGTTCCCAGATAACTGACAAGGTCAGAGGCATTGATGTTCACTGTGGAGGCCGCAGTAGAGATGACGCCATTGTCGTATATCCATTTATAAGAACTCAGCGCATCGCCACCGGATGCAACGATCGTCAGATCACCCACGCCAAGTGTGACCCGGTAGATCGCATAATTGGTGTTGCCGCTTAACGCAGGACTGATCGAACTGTTTTCATCAAACCCGTTCCTTACATTGGCTGAACCGCCGGCCAGTGTGGTCAGTCCAGTACTATAGATTGCCAAGCCGCTGAACAGCTTGCCCACCCCGCCGGATCCGACGGTCACCGTTGGAGATCCGGATACAATGATATCACCTCCTGAACCGGTCAGGGCAGCGGCATTCTTGCCGGCATTGATGATCACCGCGTTGGTAGATGTACTGCTTGAAGATACAGGCTGCGTCAGATTGATGTTACCCGTCAGCGTTTCTACCTGAAGGGTGCCGGTCGTATAGATCCCGCTGGTGCTGCCCACCGTACCGATGGTCAGTGCTCCGCTGGCTTCTGTATAACTCAGCGAGCCGAGTCTTGAGCCGGAAGTGCCACCTGCGATGGTGCCGACATCATTGCTCGAGCCGGTCAGCGTGAAAGTACCCGCACCCGTCAATAACAGACTGCCGGCCGTGATGGCAGCCGATTGCGTAAGTGATGTACTGGCCCCCAGGGTGAGCGTAGATCCGGTGGCGGTGACGGCCGCATTGATGGCCACCGTTCCGCCATAAATAGCGATAGGCGCAGAAAGGCTGATGGCCCCGCTGACCGTCACATTCGCGGTATTGGTTGTTTTACCTATTGTTAGCCCCGTCACCGTGCTGGCGATCGTGAAATTGGAGATCGGGACGGTAACGGCAGAGGCAAAACTTGTTCCCGATGGTTCGATCGTAGCGGTGCCGGTGGTGGTGAAATTATTGGTGAACCCCGATGTGAGTCCTTCCAATGTCATGGAATTGACCGACCACCGGATGTTGGAAGTACTGCTGGTAATGTCCGTACCGGTGCGGCTGCCAAACCGGGCTCCATATGACGTAACATATATCCCGGCCGTTCCACTGCCACTGCCATTGACCGTGATGTCTCCGGAAGTGGCCAGGATATCCGTGTTCTGAAGAAAAACGCCGGGGCCATAAGCACCCGAGGTACCATTGATCACAATCGCCCCACCGCCAGTGGCGAGCACTTCCTTGGGGTTTAGATAATTAAAGACTACACCATGATAGTTAGTGCCCGTTCCTGTAATAGAGATGGCCGTCCCGGAAGCTTTGTCAGAAATCAATTGCAGATGTTTATCTCCTGTAGCGATATTATTCACAGTGGAGGAAAAATTGATTCCATAATACCAGGCCGAAGTGCCATGAATGGTAATAGAACCCTTGCCAGCATTGGCGAGCCATCGGCCATCAGAATAGACCCCTAATCCAGAAACGCTGGAAGAAACAAGGGTGGATGCACCTCGCACGAGGATATCCCCACCACCTGAATACATTTGGGTATAGTTAGAAGCTGTATTGCCCAGATAAACACCAATGTTGCTGGCATTGGCTGCAAATCCATCGGGGATCCCGTCACTGGCCGTTCCTCCATTGGCACCGGCATCGAGTCCGCCGGCCAGCACGATCCGGCCTCCGCCAGACAAACCACTGCTGGTGCTGCCATTGGCGGTATTGATCACATTATTATTTCCCAGCCAGACACGCCCTCCGCTGGAATTATCGCTGTCCGACCAAAGGATGAAGTCGCCGTTGTTGGTAGTGAAGGTCAGGCTGGCGGCAGTATTGACCTGATCCGTAGCCTTTAACAGCACCGCGGATCCTGATGAGGTGGATGTAATATTGGCATTCAGTGTTAAAATACCTCCGTAAGCCGTCAAAGCTCCATTCAGAGTAACGGCCGCACCGATGGTGATGTTGCCCGTATTGGTGCTGCTTCCGATCGTGAGACTTTTTGAGCCGGAAGCTACGGTGATGGCCTCGCTGGCAGTTACCACGAAACTGTTCGTATTCCCGACAATGCTCAGATCATTGTTCTCCAGATGCGATGCAATCACAGAGGCCCTGATACTGGCCGTGCCGGTTACTTGAAGCGTATTTCCCGTGATGCTCCAGTTGGTGCCGGAACTCCCTGTCTCTCCCGAACTGATGATCGTCAATGTCTGACCAAACAGATTACTCATCACGAAAACGCCAAGAAAAAGTATGGTGGCTGTCTTGCAAAAAGTTGAAAAACGCTTACGCATGTGTGTGTATATTTTGAGGAACCATTTAAAAAATGGACAGATAATCAAGCCTTCTCTTCAGCCGATAAAGCTACAAGCCCCTGCCTGCAGCCACTGAACAAGGCCCCATACATCTTTTGACATGACATAGATCATTAATTATCACGTGAAAAATAACATCCCGGAATGTGCTAATTTTTCGCACAACCCTTGCATTTCTATAAAAAATGTCTATTTTCCATACCAGAAAACACTTTCAACGTATGCCGTCGGCAATGTTCAGGTTATTGCTCCTCCTGGCGACATCCATGCTTAAGATCGCCCCCGCAGTCAGTCAGCAGAGCCGGGACACTTCCCTGCTTACCCTCTATTCAAAGCCATCCTATTACAATGTGGTGACAGACTGGAACGGGGATGTGTATGCCGGAACCACGGAAGGGGTGTATCGGATGGATGGCCCGACACCTGTCATGGTCAAGGATTGGAAGGGTTATTTGAGGATCGACAGCCGGGGCAGGATCGCACATGATTCCAACGGGGTGAGATTCCACCAGCAGTCTACCATGTCGCATCTCCTGCCCTTCCCGGATGAAAAAAAGAACGAGTATCATGCCGGTCGGGATCCGTATTTCTACATCACGTCGGGTGGCCGGATGCATGTATACGAAGTGCGGCCGTATGGATACCTGTACCGGAACCATAGTATTCGGACCATCACCAAAAACTTTGTCGGTACTTACTCCGGGATCTATTACCGAAACAAGTTGATGCCCGCCCCCGTCCCGAATTTTACGGACGGCTACATCAGGGAGTGGAACGGGAAAGTGTTCATCTGCAAATACGGACTGGATATATTCGATATGAAGATGCTGGAAGGCGCCGCCGATGGCATCCGGCAGTTGCCCGTGGAAGGCGGCGAAGACCTGCCTCCCTGTAGGGATATCAAATACCTGGATACCCTCGGAAAGTATCTCATCTGCAGTGGCAATAAGCTGGTGATGCTGGACAGCAACCTGAAAAATAACCGGGTGATCTTCACCGGTGAGGGAAATGCTGAAGTGGTCCTCTTACATGAGTATCCAACCAACCAATCCGTCAGCTTCAGTCAAGGCAATAAGTTATATACTTATGATGCCACTTCGGGAAGGATCAGATTGCTGACAAAGGCGGATCAACCCATCCTGGATGGCCATGCCCGGGCTCAAGGGGAACTGTTTCTTACAAGCAATGCATTACTCGAATTGCGTGATCATAACACCATCGAGCACAATGCAACCCTCGAACGGGCCCACACCATCTGCCAGATCGGAGAAATGGATTACGTAATTTCGACAGACTTAGGACTATTTCATTACAGCCTGCAGAATAACCGGTTGTCCACCCTGATCCTAGGGGTGGAATTCAACCGCAGGGCGCTGCATCTGGAAGGCCGGAAACTGTATGCCGGCAGCATCAATGGACTGTACGTGCTGGACCTGGACGACATCGATCATATCATCGCCTTTCACAAGCGGATCAATCAGCCGGGACCTACCAAAACACCATCATGGGTGGTGGGTTTGTTATTGGTATTGGTGGCGGGGTTGATGGTGGTCGTATACAGATACAGAGGCCGTGTCCGGCGCATGGAGCAGGTGATAGAGGCATCTCTTGAGTCCGACGCCAAGGGGAGGATCACCCGGGAAGAGATAGAGTCGTTCATACGCGACAATCTTAGCACCGCCTCTCTGAAGACGATCGTGGCACATTTCAAAACGAATACATCGATGATTTACCGGCTGCTGGAGCCGGAAAAGCCTGGGGATCTCATTCAGGAATTGCGGTATCTGCATGTGAAGACGCTGCGGTCGGAGGGCAAGACCGCCCGGGAGATCGCCGGTTTGACGGGGTTGAGCGAAACGTATGTCAGAAAGATCTGGAAAGCATAACCGCGATGTAAAAATGCGCGAAAGACAATGAACAGCCAGGTCCTTCGCTCCGCTCAGGAAGGCAATGGCAGGTGGTTGTGTTGTGCGAAGTAGTGGAGGCGGAACTGTGATCATTACTCAAGCTGCATCCCATCACTTTCCATAAATTAAACCTCTTTGTATTGTCATCCTGAGCGAAGCGAAGGACCTTGACTTTTGTATTGATGCAAAGTGGCGTCATACTGTAATGTTCAACAGGCCAGGTCCTTCGCTTCGCTCAGGAAGACAATGGCGGGGTGGTTCAGTGGGCAGTGAGGGGAACAGCTAACAGGCCAGGTCCTTCGCTTCGCTCAGGAAGA
>CAJBPC010000237.1 GCA_903957405.1 uncultured bacterium
GTTTCATCCGGCTTTGATCTGCAGGAGACAAAAAGGCAAAAGGCGATGGATGCTAGCAAATATGTCCTTGACATGATAGGATAAATGTAAAGAATACTTGTGCTTCAATGAAGGATCATGTTCGATTCATAACGAAACAGGCCGGCATGGAGCCGGCCTGTCGAGATCATTGCGAGATGGCATGATCAATATCCAAAATTCTGCTTCAGGTTGGGGTTGGAGGACAAGGAAACAGTTGGGATGGGGAACACGACTTTGAACCCTTCTGATGCGCCCGGGCGTTCTTCTACGGGTGTATTGAACACGCCATGGCGGATAAGATCGGTCCTTCGGTGACCCTCCATGTACAACTCTCTGCCACGCTCTGCCAGCAGACTCGGCAGGGTTACGGAACCGAGGGCTCCCACCCGGCGTTGTGCTCTCAGACCATTGACAATGGCAAGTGGTGTTTCTGCATCTGTACCACCCCTCAGAATGGCTTCAGCCTTCATCAGACGAACATCTGAAAACCGGAAGAATGGGAACTCGTTTTCACTACCCCATCCACCATCATTTATTGTTGCCGGATTCAGCGGGAACTTATTGAAGCGAATACCAGTGGCTTCGTTGTTGAAAGTCAGTGAAGCACGCTTTGTAAATATGAGCGGATTTCCGCTTCTGTCTTTCAGGGGGCCGATCGGCTCGCCAATACGTCCATTCCGATCTTGGCCTGCGGGAGCTATCGGAGCATAAATTTGTCCGATAAGAAAACCTGCAGTTGCACCAACCTGGCGGCTGTAGTTTTGAAGGGAATCACGCTTGCGTACATCGTTGTCTTCAAAGCTGTCGTAAAACTGTGAGAGGGCCACAAATCCGTTCCATCCATCAGGTACTTGCTTATAGTGCCAGCTCTGCGAAGTGTGCCAACGCAACCCTGCTCCGTTACCGGCAGCGGCATCTCCACCATTATGACGGACGAAGATATTCTCCGATGATTTGGAACCATTCTCCCAAGTGAAGTTATCCCAGTAGTATGGGTCGATATCCAGCAATGGATTGGCATCGATCAGATTGCAATACTGAATGACCTTGTCCATATCCGCCTTTGCAAAAGTGTAAGGACCATCTGGCTTGGTGGGGTCTTGCTTGTAGACAGCCTTGTTCAGGTAGCACTTGGCCAGCAGGGTCCATGCAGCTTCTTTAGTGGCCTGCCGCCTGTTGGCACGGTTGAACGCCGGGAGGTTTGCAACGGCTTCCTCCAGTTCCTTGATGATTTCATCAATTGCCTGAGATCTTGTCAGCACGGATGGAATCTCTTTCGCCGCGGCCGTGGCAGGTCTTGTCTGAACCTGACCATAGAGGTCACATGTCAGAAACCTGAAGTATGCTCTTAGAAACTGACCCTGGGCCTTGGTTGCGCCGGTGGCGGTCTCCGCGATCAGGGTGGTCTGGAAGAGGGCACCATTCATCTGGTTCCAGGTATCACGCACCTGATTGTGGTCACCATCCCATGTGTGAAGATGAAGACGACGCCATGTTCCAAGGTCATCCCAGTCTGTACCGCGGGTCGGGCCCATGACGATATCAGTGGTATGCTCCTGCATGGCAAACCAGTTACCCTGACCGCCGGACAGACCGTTCAGCTGTTCGTACACGGCAGTGAGGGAGGGAGGGGTGGGCGCACCGCCGGTCGTTATGGGGGCGATCTGATTTGGCTCACCAAGCTTTGGCTCAAGCTTACTACAAGCTGACATGCCGATGATGCCGACAACAGCGAGAACTTGAAAAGAATACTTTTTAATTGTGCTCATATGTTCAATCTTTTGAAGGTTCGAAAATTAGAAACCAACGTTCACACCAAAAGTGAAAAGTCTCGGCCTGGGATATTGAACATAGTCAAATCCCCTGGACGGAATACCATTTATGCTCTTGTCCACATTGACTTCAGGATCGGTACCGGAATATTTGCTGAACAAAGCCAGATTCTGGCCGGATACAAAGGCATTGAGTGAGCGAATGCCCTTGATGTTTTTCACATCGAACGCGTAGCTCAGATTCATGTTTGAGATGCGAAGAAAATCACCTTTTTCCAGGAAGCGGGTGGATGGACCGTTACCATTGAATGGATTCTCATTTCCGTTCAAGACGTCATAGGTAACGTTTCGCGCATTCTTCAGACTGCCTTTCAGGAACAGGGCATTTGCCGTATTGTTGTATATATAATGTCCTGTTATTGCATTGATGAACACGCTCAGATTCCAATTGCCATAGGAGAAATTGTTGGTAAGCCCACCGAAGAACTTAGGCAATGCGGATCCATAAAGCTTGCTTTGGGCATTGCTCTCGTAGCGTCCGATGCCGTTGCCATCGAATCCCTGGAATACAGGCAGATACCATGAAAATATGGGTGATCCGTTCGACAATACCTGGGCAAATGAACCTGTCAATCCCTGACCGCTCACCTCTCCTGTATTGATTTTAACCGGCAGCCCGGTGATGTTGTTGTTTACAGTGGTCATGTTGAGGTTAACGTCCCACTTGAACCTTTTGCCTTCAACCAGCTTATAACCCAGATTGAGCTCCCATCCTTTGTTGGTCACCTTACCCGGAAGATTGATCCACCAGTAGCTCGTCGGAGCAAATCCGCCGGGTGTGGGCGCGAAGAAGAGCATGTTCTCCCGCATGTTGTTATAATAGTCCAAGGTTACATTCAGGCGGTTGTCCTTTGTGGTGAAGTCGACCCCGATTCCTGAAGTGGTCACTTCTTCCCATTTCAGGTCAGGATTGCCCTGCTGTACGAAACGTGTCGTGGGTGTGCCACCCCTGACGGCGTAAACCTGTTGTAGGTTCAAAGAGGCATAGGAACCCAGATTGTCCTGGCTACCCATCTTACCCCAATTCGCCCGAATGGCGAAACTCCCGAAGAGCTTTCCCAATGAATTCTTTGCCCATGATTCTTCCATCACATCCCATTTCACGGCAAAGGCAGGGAAAGTTCCATAACGATTGTTCTCACCAAACTTCGAAGAACCATCGGTACGAACAGTGGCGGTCAGGAAATATCGATCCTTGAAAGTATAGTTGACACGACCGAAGACGGATTGCAACTGATTATTGTCATAACCCGGGACGAAGTCCACATAGTTTTTGAAATTATCGTAATCCTTCACGAAGTTATCCGTAGGCTTTGAAACTGCCGTCCCGAGTCCCCAACCGGCGGATCCGGTATATTTCGTCTCAAAGTCCTGAAATGAGTACCCGAGTACAGCATTCAGCGCATGTTGTCCAAAGCGCTTGTCATAAGTCAGATATTGCTCGAACAGACGGGAATTCGCAGTCAGATTCTGGCGGGTCGTGCGTCCGTTTCCAGCATTGGCGGATCCTGATATCTGCACTCCGAACACGTTAAGATCGCCGATGCCATAAACGCCATCCGGCAAACGCGGATCGGCGAA
>CAJBPC010000238.1 GCA_903957405.1 uncultured bacterium
ACTTTTATCATGATGTCGTGCAGGCCGCAATTGCCTTCGTCGCAATGGCTGCATCTTTCGTAGAAGTAAAGGCTCACGCAGGGCAGCATGGCGATGGGGCCGTCGATATGCCGGATGATCCTTGACAATGGGATTTTTTCCGGCGGGATTTTGAAGAAATATCCGCCACCTTTTCCTTTTTTACTGTCGAGTACCCCGTCCTTCTTCAGCTCCAGCAGGATGTTCTCCAGAAATTTAAGCGGAATCTTCTTGTTTTTCGAGATGTCGGAAATCAGTATCGGGCCTTCATCCTTGTGTTTGGCCATGTATTCCAAGGCTCGGAGTGCGTATTGTGTTTTCTTGTTCAGCATCAATTTATAAGATGATGGGTTGCTGTTTCTCCGTTCTTGCCCGAGTTGAAAGTTTCCATTACGGTCAGGCATTTGAACTGCCGCATCCCGGGTGAACTGTTGCAAAGTTACAGACTTCCGAATCTCCGGCTCATCTCATGTTTCAATCTTCGGACCCACCATGTAATGGGTGAGATAGCTTCCGGCAATGCATCATTCCTCCGCCTTCGGGTCTGTAATCGCTTTCTGTATCGACTTCCTGCACGAGTTCTGTCTTCATGCACGTCAGGAAAGTTCTTCATTCCGTTGTCATTCATTCATGAAGATTTCCGTTGCATGACGCACGCGGATAAGTAAGGCCTGTCAACCGATGCCCAGTACATCCTTCATGCTGAAGACTCCTTTTTTGTTCCATATGAATTCCGCTGCAAGGACTGCTCCCAGCGCGAAGCCCGTTCTACTGTGTGCGTTGTGAATGATTTCTATGTCGTCGATGGCTGAGGCATAGGTCACTTTGTGCAGACCCGGGAAAGGATCTTTCCGTTCGCTGGTGATCACGAGATCTTCCGCATTGTGGCTCTCATGGTTCACCCACTGTTGTTTTGTGGTCACTTCCGTCAGTACTTGTTCCGCCAATGTGATCGCGGTACCGCTGGGTGCGTCTCGTTTTTGGGTGTGGTGGACTTCCGTGATGCTTACGTCATATTCAGGATGTGCAGACATCAGGCGTGCCAATATCCTGTTTATCTCGAAGAATATGTTGACGCCTACGCTGAAATTGCTGGCATAGAGAAAGCTTCCGTTATTTTTCTTGCAGATATTTTCTGCTTCGGCGAAGCGGTCGAGCCATCCCGTGGATCCACAGACAAGGGGCAGGCCCAGATCGAGGCATCGCACAACGTTATCAAATGCGCTGTGTGGGCCGGTGAATTCTATGGCCACATCCGCCTTCCCGGCGGTCTCGCGGTTCAAGTCGGCTGCATTGTCGAGGTCGACGCGCAACACCACTTCGTGTCCTCTTGAAACTGCCATTTCCTCTATGGTCTTGCCCATCTTTCCGTAACCTACAAGAATGATCTTCATTGGGATTTCATATTGAAATGGAGGCGTGAATGTGTTGCCGGTCATGTGTTTGTGGAAGGACGGTCACCTTGTGCTTTTAAGTCTGTTTGTGGAAACGGATCTTCGGTTTCCCGTTTCACCGCCAAGCCTCCAAACCACGCTTACGGTTGCCCTATTGCCCAGCGGGGTGGGGCCCGGATCGATTTTGAAGCTAAGGTCGTCGGACACGTTGAAGGATCGAAGGTGCCCGTCGACTGCGGCATCCACCACATTGAGCCCCCATACGGCCAGGAATGCGAGTACGGAGAAATCCACGTTTTTTCTGAATTCATTCCTGTACAATTTGAGGGATTGCGTCGACAGGGGTTTCAGTTGTGGGTCGATGCCGTCTATGGGCAGATCTGGTGTGATGACGGATGTATCGTTCTGGTACCTGATAGTATAAGCTTCACGACATTTTCTATACCATGAAAGGTTATAGGCGAAGGTTGCCACGGGTACGGCCAGGGCGCCGTAGACGATGGGGAGTTTCCAGTATTTTTTGTTGTACGCTTGTCCCCAGCCAGGTATCAAAGCCGACCGAAGGGCTGCATTCGCCGCGAGGGATCTTTCTTTTTTTGCGGTGTCGGATATTTTCGGCTCAG
>CAJBPC010000239.1 GCA_903957405.1 uncultured bacterium
CGCCGAATGTCTTTTCTCCTGACCAAGACGGCTTTAACGACATCCTGATTGTTGAATACCGATTCCCAAGTCAGGGTTATAGCTGTTCCGTCATCTTATTCGATCAGGGAGGAAGGCCCGTGAGGTACCTTGCAAGGAATGCACTCTGCGGGAACACCGGCCAGTTCAAATGGAATGGACTGGATGAACGAGACAAACGCCTTGCTGCGGGAGTCTACTATGTAGTCGCAGAAGCCTTCAACCTCGAAGGAAAAAGACGGGTATGGCGAAAGGCCGTGGCGATGGCCTACCGGTTTTAGCGAATGTGCAGTGTCAATGCACCAATGGCATCTGTCACTACATCAACCAGGTAAACCTCCAAAGCCCATCGGGATGTTATGCTATATTAAATCAAAGTGATGTCAAAGTTCACCAGGTCAACGAACTGCCTGATTCGGGACTCAATGTCTTCACGGACAATTTCTTTCATTCGGGTGGTGCCGAATTTCTCAACAGAAAAAGAGGCCATCGCGGAACCTACGATCACAGCCGACTTCATATTTTCGAAAGATATATCCTTTGTCCGAGCCAGGTGACCGACAAAACCTCCGGCAAACGTGTCGCCAGCGCCGGTGGGATCGAACACTTCCTCCAATGGTAGGGCAGGTGCTACAAACACCGCATCGCCATGGAATAAGAGTGCTCCGTGTTCGCCTTTTTTAATGACCAAATATTTCGGACCCATCTTCATGATCTCCTTTGCTGCGCGAACCAAGGAGTATTGCGCACTAAGTTGTCGGGCTTCACTGTCGTTGATAAGCAACACATCAATATCCTTAAGCACCTTTTCGAGGTCCGACATGGATGATTCCATCCAAAAATTCATGGTATCCAGCACGGTGAGCATCGGCTTCTTCCTCAACTGCCTTATCACGCTATGCTGGATAGAAGGTGCGAGGTTGCCAAGCATGAGGAAATCGCTACCCTGGTAGCTCTCCGGAACTACGGGAACGAAATCTGCCAATACGTTCAATTGCGTGTCCAACGTGTCTCTGGAATTCATATCCATATGGTACCTACCGGCCCAGAAGAAAGACTTCTGATCCTTCATGATCTGTACGCCTTCAAGGTTCACTCCACGAGCGGATAAATCATCCAGCTCCTCTTGGGGGAAATCCCCACCGACTATGGAAATCTGATTGACGGGACTGATGAAATTGGATGCGCTCAAAGCGATGTAGGTGGCGGCACCTCCGACGATGCGATCGCTTTTACCAAAAGGCGTCTCTATCTGGTCGAATGCCATGGAACCAACAACGATGAGGGACATATGGGGGTTTTTTTGCGCTGTAAAGGTAGCGGAATTCAGAATCTGCATAGCTATTTTTACCATCTGAAAAGCTGAATGTACATAAGACGACGTATTTGACCGCAACTGCCCATGGCCGATTGCGTGTGCATCAGATATCTCTGAATTATTCTATTTACATACAAGCTTCAGTTTACGCACAACCTGTCAAATATCCTTTCAAATCCTTATCTGCACTATGTTTCGGCGAATTTCCCATCCACTCGTCTGATGTTTTACGAGGCCGCACAACTTCCTGCAAGCAGGAATGGCCTTTGGGTGTATCTTCAATCATTCATACTTATCATGAAAACCCTACTCCTGATCCGACATGCCAAAAGCAGTTGGGATGATCATTCCATCCAGGATTTCGACCGACCTTTGAACGACAGGGGGAAGCGGGATGCTCCTTTGATGGCTGAGAAGCTGCACAGCAGCGGTATACCGATTGATCTGATCGTTGCGAGTCCGGCAAAGAGGGCAGACAAGACCGCACAGGCATTTGCA